>JAYUOP010000112.1:0-9931 GCA_043760745.1 Hyphomicrobiales bacterium | reverse complement strand
GAAACCCCAAATTGCGGTCCCAAATAAACCCCGCGAAATGCTTCCGGCAAAGCCATATCGACGACGCGAATGCCTGTGAGCCCCTTGATCGAAAACACACCACCAATCGCAATTGTCATCAACGCCGCAAGGTCAGTGCCAATCGCATCCAATGGAAAATCAATATCTACATCAGCCCGGTGAAATGGCCCGAACTCATCACTTGGAAAACTTGGTACAACCAGCGGAGCCAATTGACAAATGGCAACAACCCGCGCCGCCACCCGATTTTTTAAGTCTTCGGTTTCTCCGGGTAAATCAACAAAGGTTCCGGTTGATTGGTCACTCGCAATTTTCGCCGCGAGTTTTTCGATGCTGCCTGCGGTTTCAATCCGATAAGTAAGGCGAATAAATTCTGCACTCATGATGATAATATTTCTGAGAGTGAAACCGTCTGACCAGTCTTTGCACTTTGATAAACTGCTTCCACCAAACCTAAAGTCTGCAAATTATCTAAGCCTGAGGTGTGTGGTGTTTTCCCTTTGCGCAGACAGTCAACCCAATGCTGCTGAATGATCACAACGCTTTCCTGAATATTATGCCAAGGTCGCGATGCCCATGGCAAAACTGGCGGCGACACATCATGATTTTTAGTTCCAGATTTCGTCGTCACCGCCAATTGATAATTCTTGGTCAGGCGCAATGAACCTTTGTTGCCTTCAATCTCAACTAAAGTCTCAGGGAAATTTTCTGTTTCAAGAATACTGGCATAGGAACAGTCCACAATCGATGTCACCCCTGCCCCATGATCAAGCATAATCGTGGCCACGTCTTCACCTTTGATCGCGGGATTAATCCGGGCAATGCGCGCCGAAACATAATGTGCGTCACCCAACAGGTAACGCGCCACATCCAACGCATGAATACCGAGATCTTCAACAATGAACCGTGCACCTTCAGCTAAATAAGGTTGCCCAGAAAACACATCATAGGCCGACCGAAATGAAATTCGTCCCCAAAATGGGGTGCCAATTGCGCCCGCCGCAAGCTCAGCTTTCACGCGCATAATTGCCGATTGCCAACGGAAATTTTCATGCACCATAAGAGGAATCTGAGCCTTCTCACAGGCCGCAACCATCGCCTTTGCATCCGCAATCGATGAAGCAAATGGCTTCTGGCAAATCACCGGAATACGAAGCCCAGCAGCCAGTTCCACGAGAGCGCGATGGCCGCCAACGGTGGTGGCAATATCGACAAAATCCGGCCGCTCCCGCACCAGCATTTCGCGCGCATCTTGATAGCGTGCAACAATGTCAAATTGTTCCCCGATAATCCGCAAACGCTCCGCATTCATGTCACAAACTGCTACGATCTCAGCGCCCGATACATTCCTCCACCCATGCAATTGATTGACAGCAAAAAATCCGCACCCGATCAGCGCACCGCGCAATACTGTCATATCAGGTGATCCGTTTGATACTCGCGGCAATTTCTTCTGGTTCAAAAATCCGCTTCCAGTCATCGCGCATCAAGGCAGGCTTGCCAAATTCAATTGCCTTGTTGCAAGCATCCGAAAAGACGCCATCAATTTCCTTGAAAATAACTGCCCCCAAAACATTCATATGGCCAAGCAGAAAATCCCGCGCCGCTTCCTTTGGAACCCCGCGCCGGACCACCTCATCCATGGCTTCGCGCATCACATCAAGCAACGACCCGCACAAAGTTTCGGCCAGTCCCGGCTCCAACAAAGCGATCTGCGGCACAGTCAGGCGATGTGAACGCATAACGGGCGCCCAAATGGTTTTCGCCAAATCTTCACCGCGCGCATAATCAGTTTCAGGCCCTTGCATCAAAGCCGAAACAATATGCTGCTTGGCTTTAATACCACCAAAGAAATCCCGCTTGGCCGCCATATCAGTTTCGTCATTGTAAATCGGCGGATGGCATGGATGGGTCACAAAATAAGTGATATCAGCCCGCTCCGGCAAATGCCCAGCATAAGGCGCTGCGGCATCAAGGATCACCACAATGGTTCCTGATTTGAGCTTCGGAACAATACCCGTTGCCACTTTGCCAATCGCTGCATCGGGCACGGCCAACACAATAATTTCTGCGCCATCAATTGCCGCCTCAGGTGTCCAACAAGCAACGCCAAAGCGTTCCTTCACCCGCTGCTGCCCTGCCTCGCTCACTTCAACATGACGCACGACATATTGCGAACCGTTCAAATTATCTGATAACCGCTGCCCCATTTTTCCACCTGCGCCAAACAAAGCAACGACTGTCATTTGATTTCTCCATGAATCATTCTCTGCTAAGAGAGGGCAGCTTAACTGTTAAAGTCAATCACAAATGCAAAAAACAAAAAAAATATTCATCGGTACCAGTTGGAAAATGAACAAAACGCGTGCAGAAGCCCGGACTTTCGCTGACCATCTTGCCGCTTCAACGCTACCAGAAAACGTCCAACTCTTTGTGATCCCGCCATTCCCTTACATTGTTGATGTGGCAGAACGACTTGCAAAAACCAATGTCCTTGTAGGCGCGCAAAACATGCATTGGGAAAACGATGGCCCATGGACCGGAGAAATATCTCCCCTGATGATTAAAGACTGTGGCGCTTCCATTGTCGAAATCGGCCATAGCGAACGCCGTACATTTTTCAACGAGACCAATGAGACTGTCGCCCTCAAAATCAAAGCTGCAATCGATCATGGATTAGCACCCGTTGTTTGCATTGGGGACACCCGCGAAGAATATGACGCAGGCCACACGACGCAAGCCCTAGAAGTCCAGATCCGCGCCTTGCTAAAATACTTACAACCTGAACAAGTCAAAAACCTCATCATCGCTTATGAACCCGTCTGGTCGATTGGCGCTAAAGGCACACCCGCCTCGCCCGAATTTGCCAATGCCCAACACGCAAAGATCGCAATGCTGGTTGAGAACATCACCGGTCATAACCCACCCATCATTTACGGCGGCAGCGTCAACCGTGAAAACTGTGTTGCGCTTGCCTCCCAATCAAACATCGCTGGCTTGTTCATTGGGCGTGCGGCATGGCAACCAGAAGGGTTTCTGGCAATCATAAATGCCGTCGCAACCTCTTTAGAGAATACCCGGCAAATTTAATCCATATTCCCGCGCGCAATCCGTCGCAATGTCATATCCCGCATCCGCATGGCGCATCACACCCGTTGCCGGATCATTCCACAACACATTGCGTAAACGCCGGGCAGCGTCCTCAGTGCCATCAGCGACAATCACCATTCCAGAATGCTGACTGAACCCCATGCCAACGCCTCCGCCATGATGAATGCTCACCCAAGTGGCACCAGACGCCGTGTTTAACAGCGCATTGAGCAGCGGCCAATCAGACACCGCATCAGAGCCATCCTTCATGGCTTCGGTTTCGCGATTTGGACTGGCCACTGATCCTGAATCCAAATGATCGCGCCCAATCACAATTGGCGCCTTCAATTCACCGCTCGCCACCATGTCATTAAACATCAAACCAGCGCGATGCCGATCTCCTAAGCCAATCCAACAAATCCGCGCAGGCAATCCCTGAAATGCAATGCGCTCACCTGCCATATCAAGCCAACGATGCAAGTTTTTATTCTCCGGAAATAGTTTTTTCATTGCTGCATCGGTTTTATGAATATCGGCGGGATCGCCCGACAATGCGCACCAGCGAAATGGTCCAACGCCCCGGCAAAACAACGGGCGAATATAGGCGGGCACAAACCCCGGAAACGCAAAAGCATTTTCTAAACCTTCGTCTTTCGCCACCTGCCGTATATTATTGCCATAATCGAGCGTAGGAACACCGGCATTCCAGAAATCGACCATCGCCGCCACATGGGTCCGCATCGATGCGCGGGCTGCTTTCTCGACCGCTTTGGGATCAGTTTCTTGTTTCGCTTTCCAATCTGCAATTGTCCAACCCAATGGCAAATAACCATGCAATGGATCATGCGCCGAGGTCTGATCGGTTACCATATCGGGGCGTGGTCCACCGGCTTTCATGCGTGCAAAAAGTTCCGGAAAAACCGCCGCCGCATTACCCAAAAGTCCAACCGATTTTGCTTCGCCTTTAGATGTCCAGTCGGCAATCATCGCCAAGGCTTCATCAAGCGAATGTGCTTTCGCGTCGACATAGCGTGTACGCAATCTAAAATCGATCCGGGTTTCATCGCATTCCACAGCAAGGCAACATGCCCCCGCCATTACTGCCGCCAATGGTTGAGCACCACCCATGCCGCCAAGGCCCGCAGTAAGAATCCATTTACCGGTCAAATTGCCTTCGTAGTGTTGACGACCCGCCTCAACAAAAGTTTCATAAGTGCCCTGCACAATGCCTTGCGTGCCGATATAAATCCATGAGCCCGCCGTCATCTGGCCATACATGGCAAGGCCACGTTTATCGAGTTCGTTAAAATGATCCCACGTCGCCCAATGCGGAACCAGATTTGAGTTCGCAATCAGAACCCGTGGCGCATCCTTATGAGTACGAAACACGCCAACCGGTTTTCCCGACTGCACCAACAGCGTTTCATCTTCTTCTAAATTCTTAAGCGATAAAACAATTTTATCAAAATCAGCCCAAGTCCGCGCCGCCCTCCCGATGCCGCCATAGACAACTAACTCATGCGGATTTTCGGCCACATCGGGATGCAAATTATTCATCAGCATGCGCATCGGCGCTTCGGTCAACCAAGACTTGGCCGTGATTTCTGTGCCAGTTGCAGGGTATACATCGCGGAGATTATGGCGAGAATTATTCATGATTGGTTTCCAAGTTGTGGGAAAATGAGGTCAGCGGCATTTACAATTTCGCCCGTGCCAATAAGGATCGCAGCAGCTTCCAAATCCGGCGCTAAATAGCGATCATCGCCAAGTGTGGCGACGTCATTGCGTAATCGTTTAACGACATTTGCTAATGGTGCGCTGGTGGCGAGTGGCGCTCGAAACTCAATGCCTTGCGCCGCACACAATAATTCAACACCAAGAATGCGATTGAGATTTTCGACCATCGGTCCCAAGCGCCGCGCCCCATGCGCTGCCATGCTGACATGGTCTTCCTGATTAGCACTCGTTGGCGTGCTATCGGTAACACATGGATTGGCCAGATGTTTATTCTCGCTCATTAAAGCAGCCGTTGTCACCTCAGCAATCATGAAACCGGAATTCAATCCCGGCCTCGGACTTAAGAATGGCGGCAAATTGAAACTCAAAACCGGATCAACAATCAACGCCACACGACGCTGCGCAATCGCCCCAATTTCCGCAATCGCTAATGCTATCATATCGGCGGCAAACCCGACGGGTTCGGCATGAAAATTACCGCCTGAAACAATAAGACCATCGTCCACTAAAACGAGCGGATTATCGGTCGCGGCATTGGCTTCAATTTCCAGTGTGATCGCTGCCATGCGCAAAACATCCATCGCTGCTCCCGTCACCTGCGGTTGGCACCGAATGCAATAGGGATCTTGCACCCTTGCGTCGCCTACGACATGGCTCTCGCGAATTTCTGAACCGGCCAACAAATCGCGCATCGTGGCTGCCGCTTCAATCTGCCCGGCATGCCCACGCAAATGATGTATCGCTGGATGCAAAGGCGCAGTGGAGCCCATTATCGCATCGGTCGAAAGTGCCGACGTTATTAACGCAGATTGTGCCGCACGCCACGCACCAAACAATCCGGCAAGTGCAAACGCGGTGCTGAATTGTGTACCATTAATCAACGCCAAGCCTTCTTTTGCGCCAAGTTCAATAGGTTGCAATCCCGCAGCTAAAAGCGCCTGTTCACCCGGCAAAATTGCCCCCTCAAATTCCGCTTCCCCGGCTCCCATCATAACCGCTGCCATATGCGCCAAAGGCGCTAAATCGCCAGATGCGCCAACTGAGCCTTGCGCCGGAATAATAGGGTTCACCCCTCGTGCCAACATCGTTTCAAGCAGATCAACCAACTCCAGCCGGACACCGGAAGCGCCACGACCGAGGCTCAGTAATTTCAGCGCCATCATCAATCGTGTATGCCGCCGCGAAATAGGTGCACCAACTCCACAACAATGCGACAAGATGAGATTGCGCTGCAAAGTGGCAGTGTCTTTGGCCGCAATTTTAACGCTCGCCAATTTTCCAAAACCAGTATTCACACCATAAACAGCGTCGGCCCCTGCGGCGGCTGCAGCAATCATGTTGTGCGAAGCGATCAATGCAGGGCGACAAATCGGATCTAGCCGAACCGAAATTTCGTCCCAATAAATTTGCGCCAGATCGGCAAGTGTCACAGCACCCGGCGTCAAAATACGCACTGTCAATTTAAGCCTCCAAACATCCGCGCATGTAGCGGATTAAACCCAATGCGGTAGGCAAGTTCTGCCGGATGTTCAACATTCCAAATCGCCAAATCCGCGCGCATTCCCTTTATCAATTGCCCACGATCTTTTAAACCAAGGGCGCGCGCTGCATTGATAGTTGCCCCCCGCAACGCTTCTTCCGGCGTCATCCGAAACAATGTGCACACCATATTCATTGCCAACAAAAGCGAAGTCATTGGCGACGAACCCGGATTACAATCCGTAGAAACCGCCATCGGCACGCCGTACCGCCGCAACACTTCAATCGGCGGTACTTGTGTTTCGCGTACGGTATAAAAAGCGCCGGGCAATATCACAGCAATAGTGCCCGCTTTCGCAATGGCCACAACACCCTCTTCATCCAAGTACTCAAGATGATCAACCGATAGCGCGCCATAACTTGCCGCCATTTTCGCTCCGCCCAGATTTGATAATTGTTCGGCATGCAGTTTTATCGGCAAACCCAATTCAATGGCCACATCAAAAACCCGAACCATTTGCGCCACAGAAAATCCAATGCCCTCACAAAACCCATCCACGGCATCCACTAATTGTTCCACATGCGCTGCGCGCAAAGCCGGAATACAGACATCATCGATGTAAGCATCAGTCCGACTTTTAAATTCCGCTGGAACGGCATGCGCTCCGAGAAATGTTGTAACAACACGCGCAGGTCGCATCTGTCCAATTTTCCGCGCCGCTCGCAGCATCCGAAGTTCGGTTTCGACATCCAAACCATAGCCAGATTTTATCTCAATCGTGGTCACACCTTCAGCGATCATTGCATCCACACGCGGCAAGGCACTTGCAACCAATTCAGCTTCAGTAGCACCACGCGTCGCTTTGACGGTGGAAATAATACCGCCGCCAGCCCGCGCAACTTCTTCATAAGTTGCACCCTTTAATCGCATCTCAAATTCTGCCGCGCGATTACCACCAAAAATCACGTGGGTATGGCAATCAATTAATCCTGGTGTCACCAACCGTCCACCGAGATCAGTTTTTTCCAACGCATTAAACACCGATGGCAAATCAGTTGCAGACCCGACCCAAGATATCCGACCATTTTGCACGGCAAACGCCGCGTTCTCAATCATCCCATAAGCCACGCCATTATCCGCCATTGTAGCAGCGCGCAGATTAATCAACACTTGATCTTGCATGGGCAGTCTTTCCTTTTCACTTGTTTTGTACAAAGGATTGATTATTATGTCTATACATAAAACTCAGGACGACATCGTGATATTTGCAAACCGCGCTTTACTAGCAACTGGATGGGCGGAAAACATTCGCCTCTCGATTACGGATGGCATAATTTCAGACATTGAAACGGCGGCAACTGCTCAACCCAACGATGAGCGCGTTGACGTTCTTCTGCCTGCCCTCAGCAATCTACATAGCCATACTTTTCAACGCGCGATGGCTGGTATGACCGAATTCCGCTCCGCCGGCCAAGACAGTTTCTGGACCTGGCGCGATTTGATGTACCGCTTCACAGACCGCTTAACGCCAGAAAACATTGAGGCAATCGCTGCTCTGGTCTATATGGAAATGCTGGAAGCAGGATTTGCAGCAGTCGGTGAGTTTCATTATGTTCATCACCAAAGAAACGGCGTGCGTTACGCAAACCCCGCAGAGCTCTCCACCCGCATTTTTGCTGCGGCCAACGCAACCGGCATCGGCCTCACGCACCTTCCTGTTCTCTACACTTACGGTGGAGCTGGCGAACAACCCCTCGCCCAAGGACAATTGCGTTTCGGCAACTCAGTCGATCAATTCAACGAACTGTTAAGCCATGCAAAATCTGGCTTGAAGCTTCTCCCAACCGATGCCCGGATCGGCATTGCGCCGCATTCTTTACGCGCCACTTCACCGGCAGACCTCCACAGATTACTTGCATCAAATGCAGTTTGCCCCATCCATATTCACATCGCAGAGCAACCGAAAGAAGTGACTGACATCAAAGCATGGCTTGGGTCCCGCCCAGTAGATTGGTTACTCGACCACGCTGACATGAATGCCAATTGGTGCCTCATTCACGCAACTCACATGACAACCAGCGAAACCAAGCGCTTAGCAAAGTCCGGCGCAATCGCCGGTCTCTGCCCGATCACTGAGGCCAATTTGGGTGATGGCCCCTTCAATGGTGCGGCATATCTCAACGAAGGTGGCGCATTTGGTGTGGGTTCCGATTCAAATGTTTTGATTTCGCTTTCTGAAGAACTCCGCACCCTGGAATATTCGCAACGCCTCCGGGATCTTGCGCGTAATGTTTTAGTAGAAGGCAATCATTCTGTTGGCCATACCCTCTATACCAAAGCAGCTCGTGGCGGCGCGCAAGCTCTCGCCCGAAATGCTGGAGATATCAGCATTGGCCGACTTGCTGATCTCGTGGCGGTCGATAGCACAACACCTGCCCTCTGTGCATTAACCACCAACCAACTGCTCGATGGTTTCATTTTTGCTTCCTCAGCAAACCCTGTGACAGACGTTTGGTCGGCTGGCCGCCACGTTGTTTCAACTGGTAAACATTTTGCACGTGAAATTATTTTTACGGAATACCGCCACGCAATCAAAAGTCTTTTATCTTGAGTATTATGTCTAGTGATAATATCAGCCAGAAGACCGGCTTTCGAGATGTGAAGCGCGAGGTCTTTCGCCGCATTCGCAATAATGAATGGGGACCAGGTTCACTTCTGCCCGGTGAAATTGAGTTAGCTCAAATTTTTGGCTGCGCCCGCGCCACTGTAAATCGCGCCATGCAAGAACTCTCCGATGATGGCATTATCGAACGCCGTCGCAAAGGTGGCAGCCGCGTAAAATTAGCCCCCGCCCGACAAATCACCTTTGAAGTTCCTCTGGTTCGTGTTGAAATCGAAAATCGAGGTTTTGAGTACCACTATAAACTTCTATCTAGTACGATCAGTACAACGCCGCGCTGGTTGCAGGCGCGACTTGATCTCGGCGCTGAAACCAGAATGCGTCATGTCAAAAGCCTCCATCTTGCTGACGGCGCACCATTCCAATTTGAAGACCGTTGGATCAATTTGAAATCCGTGCCCCGCGCCGAAACCGCTGACTTCGCTGCTACTAGCCCCAATGAATGGCTCGTCAGTGAAGTACCCTACACCAATGCAGAAATGCGTTTTTCAGCAACCGCTACAGATAAAAAAATCGCTGCAACCCTAAAGACGATCATCAACGAACCCATATTTATGGCCGAACGCACGACATGGTTAAGCAACGCGCCGGTCACTTATGTGCGCCTCTACTTCGCTAAAGGCTATCAGATGATCGCCCGTTATTGATCAGAACTTACCCACGGCATTAACAAACACGCCATGATCATCGGCGACCAGATCGCGAAGATCGTCAGAGAATTCACCGAAGTTGTAGCCGACGCCAACTTTAAAATTTTCTCCCAAATGGCGATAGACGGCCGCCAATGCGCCAAGCTGTTGGCTGTCTGCAGTGGGTGACCAAAGTAGCCGCCCTTCAAGCAATAAATCCCATTCGCTGATGACATGAATGTCGGCGCGGATCACACCAAGATGCGCGATGCTTTCGCTCCAATTATTAGAACC
>JAYUOP010000111.1:0-3886 GCA_043760745.1 Hyphomicrobiales bacterium | reverse complement strand
GCATTCAGATGATTTATCAATCGGCAGATACTGCTTTAAATCCGCGCCAAACCGTTCGCGATATTATCGGGAGGCCACTTGAATTTTATCTGGGCCTTAAAGGTTCTGACAATGATAAACGGGTTGTGAAGTTGCTCGAATCCATTGAGCTCGATGAAAGTTACATTGATCGTTATCCATCGGAAATGTCTGGCGGGCAAAAGCAGCGCATTTCAATTGCGCGCGCACTCGCTGCCGAACCTGATGTGATCATCTGCGACGAGGTGACATCGGCGCTTGACCAGATTGTGCAGGAAGAAATTTTGCAGCTGCTGATGAAATTGCAGCGCGACACGAATGTAACTTATCTTTTCATCACCCACGACATCGCAACTGTACGCGCGATTGCTGATGAGATTGTGGTGATGAACAAGGGCAAGGTTGTGCAGCAGGGTTTGAAATCAAAAGTTCTGAACCCGCCCTATCCGGCTTATACGGAATTGTTGTTATCGTCCGTGCCTGAGATGGATCCGGATTGGTTGACGAAGTTGTTGGAGAGAAGGAAGGTTAGAACTGCTGCGGTGTAATTCTATCTCGCTTCACTTTGAGTCGTCATCCCGGCGAAGGCCGGGATTGGGCTTTTGCCCGTGTAGTAAGCCCGGCCCCGGCCTTCGCCGGGGTGACGGATCTGGGTGTTTGTTAGTCTCATTTAAATTATAGCTTTTCTAATACGCCCCAGAACTGACCATCCCATCCAAAAATCCTTGAGCTTGCTTCTCAATTGCAAATTTATCGGCATCACTGAATTTGTTATACGTAAAGCACGTCTGTGACATGCGGGGATTTTTTGAAAATCTGTCTTTGTGCCTTGCGATGAAATCCCAATAGAGCGCGTTAAATGGGCATGCGTCGTCGCCAATTCTTTTCTTCACATCAAATTTGCAGCCCTTGCAATAGTTCGACATTTTGTTGATGTAATTGCCCGATGCTGCATAGGGTTTTGAAGCCAGCATTCCGCCATCGGCATGCAACGACATGCCTATAGTGTTGGGCAATTCCACCCATTCATATGCATCAGCATAGACGCTCAAATACCAATCATGCACGGCTTGCGGACTTAGGCCTGCAATCAATGCAAAGTTTCCAGTGATCATTAATCGTTGAATGTGGTGTGCGTAGGCTTCCTGTTTGGTTTGTTTAACCACTTGCGCCACGCAATTCATTTCTGTGTCGCCTGTCCAATAGAAATCAGGCAATGGCCGTGTGGCATTGAGAGCGTTGAGGGTTACATAGTCTGGCATTTTTAATTGATAGATGCCGCGGATGTATTCGCGCCAGCCGATGATTTGGCGGATGAAGCCTTCCACTGCTTCAATGGGGGCAGTTCCATTTTTATAACACGCTTCGGCTTTGCGGCAGACATCAAGAGGATCCAGCAATCCCATATTAATGTAGGGCGATAAAACGCAATGATGCATGAAGTATTCACCTTCAATCATCGCGTCTTGGGTTTCGCCGAATTGAGCGAGTTTGTATTTCAAGAAGTGTTCGAGCGCCTGCTCGGCTTGGCCTGATGTGACGGCAAACCAGAAGGGTTCGAGGTCACCAAAATTATTGGGGAAATTTTGTTTGACGAGCGCAATCACATCTTGCGTTATTTGATCAGGCTCAAATTGCGGTGGTTGCGGCGTGAAGAAACCTGATTTGGCGGGTTTTCGGTTTTCAGAATCAAAATTCCATTTGCCGCCTTCGGGTTCATCGCCATTCATGAGCAGTCCGGTCGCGCGGCGCATGTCGCGGTAGAAAAATTCCATGCGCAGTTGCTTGCGGTCTTTTGCCCAATGCGCGAACGCAGCATGCGAACAGATGAAGCGCGTATCTTCGATTGGATTGAATTCGGATAGCTCCTGCTGCAGACGCCATTCAGCAGCTTCAGTGATCACGACATTTTCAATGTTGTGCCGCGTTTGGGCGCGGGCGATTTCGCTTTTGAGTGAATGTGTGTTGCCTTGGTCACCCAGCTTCACATAATCGACCTGCCAACCACCTGCTTGCAGCTCCTCTGCGAAATGGCGCATGGCGGAAAAAACCAGCGCAAATTTCTTTTTGTGGTGGCGCACATAAGTTGCTTCGGCCATGACTTCGGCCATAAATATGATGTCGCGGGTTTTATCTGCACCTCGCAATGATGATATATTCTGCGAGAGTTGATCGCCTAAAATGACGATTAATGATTGATCTGGATTTGCCATGCTGCGTATACGTTTATGATTCAAAAAGAGATTTCATGACCCAACCCACCATCATCTGGTTTAGACAAGATTTACGCGTTAGCGACCATGCAGCCCTAAACGCCGCCGCCGCCAAAGGCTCTATCATACCCGTTTACATATTGGATGATGAAACGCCAGCGGCATGGAAAATGGGGGCGGCTTCACGCTGGTGGTTGCACCTAAGTCTTGAACACTTGAATGCGAAAATTCCGTTGGTGTTTCGGCGCGGGCGGGCAGATTTGGTTTTGGCGGATTTGCTGGCGGAAACAAAAGCTGGTGCGGTGCATTTCACGCGTGACTATTCGCCGTGGGCTGGGGCCTTGGAACAGCGTGTGAAAGATGTTTGCGAAAAAGCTGGGGCATCTTGTCACCGTCATGGTGGATTTTTGTTGCATGAGCCTGAATCAATTCGCAACGGTTCTGGCGAGCCATATAAAGTCTACACGCCCTATTCACGCGCATGTTTTGCTTCGGGTGAGCCGCGCGCTTTAAAGCCTGTGCCGCAGTTTGAAATTTATCCAAATGTAAAAAGCGATGATCTCGCCGATTGGAATTTGCTGCCAACCAAACCTGACTGGTCAGGCGGCTTATTTGAATCTTGGACGCCGGGTGAAGAAAACGCTCAAGTGCTGCTCCACCAATTTTTGGATGATGGTTTGGCTGGTTATGCTGAGGGCCGCGACCGACCCGATAAGCCATTCACATCTCGGCTTTCTGCTTATTTGCATTTTGGCGAAATTTCGCCATATCAAATCTGGCATGCCACGCGGAGCGTTATGGCAAAAGCTGGTGGTGCGCTTGATCGCAGCGGTGAGAAATTTTTGAAAGAAGTTCTGTGGCGCGAATTTTCTTATCATCTGCTGCATCACTTCCCTCATTTTCCTGATCATCCCTTCAAACCCGAATATGCCGATTTTCCGTGGGCGGAAAACCCGCAAGCTCTGAAGCTGTGGCAGAAGGGGCAGACGGGTTATCCTATCGTTGATGCAGGCATGCGCGAGCTTTGGCACACAGGCATCATGCATAACCGCGTGCGCATGATTGTGGCCTCGTTTTTGATCAAGGATTTGTTGATCCCATGGCAAGACGGCGAGCGCTGGTTTTGGGATACGCTGGTTGATGCTGATATCGGCGCTAACTCCGCCTCTTGGCAATGGGTGGCAGGTTGCGGGGCTGATGCTTCGCCCTATTACCGCATCTTCAATCCGGTGCTGCAAGGCGAGAAATTTGACCCTGAAGGGGCTTACGTGAAAAAATGGGTGCCGGAATTGCGAGGTGTGGACGCTGAATTTATCCACCACCCATGGGACATGAGCGTTCCACCGAAAGCATATCCAAAGCGGATTGTTGATCACGCTACAGCAAGAGACCGGGCATTGGAGGCGTTCAAGAAAATTAAGAAGGTGGAGGGCTGAAAATTTTTCTCTTCTGGCCAGTTGTTCGTATGTTTAGATAAATTCTAAAAGGCTTCGTAGCCATCTCGCTCCTGCATCTGCATCAGCACGACGATGCCAGCAAATCGAATATTCCATTTCAGGAACGTCCAACGGAATTTCGAACATCACCAACCCTTGTATGAGTTCACTTGTACAAATGCGGGATGGGAGTGTTGCAATTAGATCTGTGGTTTTGAG
>JAYUOP010000110.1:0-9955 GCA_043760745.1 Hyphomicrobiales bacterium | reverse complement strand
ACATGGTGCAAACCGTTGTTCAATCCGCCGAGACCGGTCAAAAAATTAAACGGCCATGGTTGGGGGCTACTTTACAAGATGTGACCCAAGACATTGCAGATAGCTTAGGATTTGCCAGGCCTGAGGGCGCATTAGTTGCCGAGCTTGATCCTCAAAGTCCATTACGCGCCGCTGGTTTGCGTTCTGGGGATGTGATCATAGCCATTGATGGCCGTTCGGTTGAAAATGCAAAAGAACTGAACTACCGCGTAGCAACGGCACGTCTTGGGCAGTTTAGTATTATTGAATATCGGCGCCGTGGAGTGGATCGTGAGGCGCAAATAAAGCTTGTAGCAGCGCCGGAATCCATCAAGCGCGAAACCACTCGGATTGAAGGAAAAACCCCGCTTTCCGGAATGGTCGTTGCTAATCTTTCGCCAGCCGTTGCGGATGAAATTGGCTTGGCCACCGATGCAAAAGGCGTTGTCGTCTTTGCTATAGAGAGAGCACCAGCGCTGCGCTTCTTTAAGAAAGGTGATATACTTATCGCAGTAAATGATGAGCCTGTTGCCAATACAGAAGAGTTGCGCACTGTATTGGGCGAAGCAGATGGTCGCTGGGCAGTAACGATACAACGTGGCAACCGGAGAATTACGCTGTCCATGTATCAATGAGCACATTGTTTGAAGCTGCTGGGTTTGGTGCGGAGGCCCCGCGCCCCCTCGCTGATCGTTTGCGGCCAACCAAACTTTCCGACGTTGTCGGCCAAGATCATCTTGTGGGGCCGGATGGGGCATTAACCCGGATGCTGGCTTCTGGCCGCATTCCATCAATCATTTTATGGGGCCCGCCCGGCACCGGGAAAACTACTATTGCAAGGTTATTGGCGGGCGAAACCGGCTTGGCTTTCGAACAAATGTCGGCAATTTTTTCCGGTGTTGCAGATCTCAAAAAGACCTTTGAACAAGCGCGGATAAGGCGAGAGCAGGGCCGAGGAACTTTGCTTTTTGTTGACGAAATTCATCGCTTTAATAAATCGCAGCAAGATTCGTTTTTGCCTTTTGTAGAAGATGGCACTATTATTTTGATTGGTGCGACCACTGAGAACCCGTCCTTCGAACTCAATGGTGCTGTGCTTTCGCGCGCACAAGTTCTGGTTCTCAATCGCTTGGATGAAAGTGCATTAGCGGCCCTTATTGCGCGTGCTGAAATGTTTGAGCGACGCGCATTGCCCGTGTCAGAAGAAGCTAAAATACAACTCATCACCATGGCCGATGGCGATGGCCGCTATTTCTTAAATTTGGTTGAAGATATTTTTGGCGGTGTTCCCGAAGGCGCTGAACCACTCTCCGTCGAAACCCTTGCTAAAACTTTGCAAAAGCGCATGCCGCTGTATGATAAGTCAGCAGATGGACATTACAATCTGATTTCCGCTTTGCATAAATCAGTGCGGGGTTCTGATCCAGATGCGGCGTTGTATTATCTCGCAAGGATGCTGACCGCTGGTGAGGATCCGCTTTTTCTTGCCCGCCGGTTGGTGCGCATGGCTATTGAAGATGTTGGGCTTGCTGATCCACAAGCGTTACAACAAGCATTAGCAGCAAAGGATACGTTTGATTTTCTTGGCTCTCCAGAAGGTGAGTTGGCCTTGGCGCAAGCCACCATTTACATCGCATCCGCTCCAAAATCGAATGCGGTATACACTGCTTTTAAAGCTGCGATGAAACGGGCCAAAGAGACGGGGTCACTCGCACCACCTAAAATAATTCTCAACGCGCCGACCAAACTTATGAAAGAACAAGAGTATGGCGCGGGTTATAAATATGATCATGACGCACCGGATGCTTTTTCCGGCCAAAACTATTTCCCTGATATCATGGGGCGGGAAATTTATTATTCGCCAGTTGAGCGCGGCTTTGAGCGCGATCTGAAAAAACGTCTCGAATATTGGGATAAATTGCGCAAGGATAAGAGATAAAAAAAAGCCGGAGAAAATCCCCGGCTTTTTTTCAACCGATTTAACAAATTACTTGCGATTTGCGTCCAGGCTGAATGGGCCAGCGCCAGCAGATGCCAAATATAAAAATACAAAGCAGAACATGATAGCCAATTCGCCGCCATTCAAAATCGGGAAGAAATTGCTGCCCGCATGTGCCATGAAATAAGCCACTGCCATCATACCGGATAATACAAACGCTGTGACCCGCGTAAACAAGCCAACGATAATCAAAAGTCCGCCAACCAACTCCAGCAAACCGGTAACACCCATGAATGATGCAATTTCAACACCGTCTTTGAAATAGTCAGTCAAAGGAAACTTGAAGAGTTTTGTGGTCCCGTGCTGCAAAAAAAGCAAACCCGTCACAATGCGCAAAGCTGCATGGAGGTAACCAGACCAAGCCGCAGGAATAATTCCGTTTAACATTTTAATACCTTTCAATGAACATAGAGACTCAACTCATAGTCTTATTTCTGATCTGTATCAAACGTAATCACATTTAACATTTGCGTGATGCACAAGTTTGTAAACTGTGCTTTATGGCCGCCATGAGCAACAATTATTATGATATCCCAAACGACCTCATTTACGGATCACACCCGGTTTTAGAGGCCCTTAAGAACCCAAAGCGCAAATTTTTGCGACTGTTGACGACGTTAAATGGTCAAGAAAAAGTAGCTGAATTGGCAGCAGCAAGGGGCTTAAGCATCGAGGTGGTTTTGCCACGCTTTCTTGATCAAATGGTAGAGGCGGATGCTGTTCACCAGGGTTTGATTTTAGAAGCCAAACCACTCAATCAGCCAAAACTCAATGAAATTGAAAAAGATAGATTGATTGTGATTCTCGATCAGGTGACCGACCCTCACAACGTCGGCGCTATCATGCGAACTTGCGCTGCCTTCGGTGTATCCGCTGTGGTCACTACTGCGCGTCATTCACCGCAAGGTTCTGGCGTTCTTTATAAGGCGGCCTCAGGTGCTTATGAGCATGTGCCATATGTAAAAGTAACCAACCTATCTCGCGCAATGGAAGAACTCCGCGAGGAAGGTTTCCGTTTGATCGGTCTTGATAGTGAAGCCGAACTTACGATGGGTGAAGTTGAAACCGGCGGCCCATTGGGCATTGTTCTCGGCGCAGAAGGTAAGGGTTTGCGTGAATTGACCCGAAATACCTGCGATGTCGTCGCGCGCCTTGATTTCCCCGGCGCCATCAAAAGCCTCAACGTCTCAAACGCCTGCGCAATCAGTCTCTATGCGCTAACCCGCTGAATTAAAGTCGCTCCCCACATGCCATCAAAATTTGGTATGTGGCTGAGCGAGATTTTACACCTTAATCTTCTCACCCTTCGGATCGTAGAAGCTTGCGAGTTGGGCTTTGGCTTTGTATTTTTTCCATGCCAGTTCGATTTCCCATGTGCCGCTCTCCAACCAATCTTTGGTGACACCTTCTGGGTTGGTGATATAGCCTAATCCAAGCGACATATTTACGCGATGACCCCAAGCACCAGACGTAGTTGAGCCAACGCGCTCACCATTTCGGTAAATAGGTTCTTCGTGATAAATCATAGGTGCGGTTTCACTTGCATCCTCAAGTGCAAAACACACCATTCGTTTCGGCAAAAGTTTCACTTCGCGCGCCGCCAACAGGGCTTTCTTGCCGATGAAACCGCCGGGCTTATCCCATGCTAAAGTGAATCCAAGCCCCGCTTCCAAAGGATTTTCTTCTTCAGAAATATCATGGCCCCAGTGACGGTAACCTTTTTCCATACGGGCATTATTCATGGTGTGCATGCCGGCAGGTGTCAGGCCAAATTCGGGGCCTGCCTCCAAGATGGTTTCCATCACGTGGGCGGCAAATTCAGCAGGCATATAGAGCTCCCACCCCAATTCACCAACATAAGTGATCCGACTGGCACGAACGCGGGCATAGCCGATTTCAATTTCTTGGGATGTGCCGAATGGGAAGGCGGCGTTTGATAAATCCGCACCTGATAACTTCTCAATCAGCGCGCGGGATTTCGGACCCATGATAGCAATCATCGGCAATCCGGAAGTGATGTCCACAGCCACACAATGCGCACCATCAGGCGTATTGCGCTTGAGCCAAGCCATATCGCGGGTTTGCGGCACTGCACCTGTCACCACTATGAAGCGATCTTCCGCTAAACGCGTTACAGTCAAATCTGCTTCAATACCGCCGCGCTCATTGAGCCATTGGGTGTAAACAATGCGGCCCGGTTCCACGTCGACATTATTGCAGGAAATGCGATTGAGAACGGCCAAAGCGTCTTTGCCTTCAACCGCATATTTAGCAAAAGATGATTGGTCAAAAAACACGCAATCAGTCATGAGTTTTTTAGCTTCGTAGTCGGCACAGGGGAACCAGTTTTGGCGGCCATATGAATATTCATACTCTGGTTTCACGCCGTCGCGGGCATACCAGTTTGGCCTTTCCCACCCATTGAGTTCGCCGAACACGGCACCCAACTGCTTCGTGTACTGATGAATGGGAGAGCGGCGCACACCACGCGCGGTTTCGGCTTGGCGGTAGGGCCAGTGCATGGCGTATAAGAGGCCAAGGGTTTCTTCGACGCGGTCATGCACATATTTCCGGACCGATTGGAATGGATGAATGCGGCGAATATCAATCCCGTTGAGATCGGCCGGCGAGTGACCATTCTTGATCCATTTCGCCAACATCATGCCAGCCCCACCAGAGCTTTGAATGCCAATGGAGTTAAAACCTGTAGCCATAAACAAGTTTTTGAGTTCAGGTGCTTCGCCGAGATAATAACGATTATCCGGCGAAAAGCTTTCGGGGCCATTGAAAAACAGTTGAATGCCTGCAGTTTCCAAAAGCGGAACCCTGCCAATCGCATTCATCAGAATGGGTTCAAAATGGTCCATGTCTTCGGGTAAGGTAACGAAGGCATGTTCATCATCAATGCCACAGGTTCCCCATGGCTTTGATTTTGGTTCAAACGCGCCAACCATCAGTTTGCCAGCGTCTTCTTTGTAGTAAGTGTATTCATCAGGCACACGAACCACCGGCATATTGCGCGGCAAATCAGCGATAGGTTCAGATACGATATAAAAATGCTCGCAGGCATGAAGCGGGATGTTCACACCAACGCTGCGGCCAAGTTCGCGCGACCACATGCCCGAAGCAATGACGATTTTATCCGCCATGATGGTGCCGTCAGCGGTCTCAACGCCGACCGCTTTCCCATTGGCCGTAATGATGCGGGTGACTTTGGTGTTCTCAAAAATCTTAGCACCACGGGAGCGTGCACCAGCGGCAAGCGCTTGCGTCACGTCGATCGGATTGACCTGGCCGTCTTTTGGCAGAAATACCCCACCTTTCACGCCGTCAAGATTGTAATGCGGAACCCGCTCGCCAATTTCACCTTTTGAGATGACATCAACGGCTAGGCCAAAGTTTTTAGCCATAGATGCGCCGCGCAACAGCTCTTCCATGCGGCCATCGGTGAGGGCAATCGAAATCGAACCATTTTGTTTAAAACCAGTGGCTTGGCCAGTCTCCTTCTCAAGTCCCTCGAAGAGTGTTGCGGTGTATTTGGCCATTTCAGTCAGGTTCCGCGAAGCACGAAGTTGGCCAACTAATCCTGCGGCATGCCAAGTGGTTCCGGAAGTAAGTTGTTTCCGCTCAAGTACCACTACATTGGAAATACCTTCTTTGCCCAAGTGATAAGCAATGGAGCAGCCCACGATGCCACCGCCAATAATCACGACATCAGCGCGTTGGGGAAGATTTTTGGACATGTAAAGTGCTCCTAGGGAAAGATTCTAACTTGTATGATAACAGGCATTTTCTTGAAGTCCAAAGGCCAGACAATTACGACACGACGGGCCACAATCGAGACAATTTGGCGAATGAGACCTTTGCACAATTGGCGCTTTCCTCTTTGATGGCGCTGTGGCATTTACAGGATGATTACGTTTTAAAAGATCGGACACTCACATGCATAATGGCGATATTACACCGGCAGAAAGCTATCAACGTTTGAAGAACAATCCAAATGCTGTGCTGATTGATGTCCGCACGCAGCCAGAGTGGACATTTGTCGGTGTGCCATTGGTTGATCGTTTAGTACGATTGGCGTGGCAAGTGTTTCCAGTTATGCAAGTGAACGACAAGTTTGTTGAAGAGGTAGCGGCCATGGGTTTACCTAAAGATGGCGAAATTCTTTGCATTTGCCGCTCTGGAGCACGCTCTGCTTCAGCAGCGAATGCGTTGACTGATGCTGGTTTTAGCAACTGTTGGAATGTGGCTTCAGGTTTTGAAGGTGATAAAGACGCGGAAGGCCATCGCGGCAAAATCAATGGCTGGAAAGCCTCCAACTTGCCGTGGGTCCAAAGTTAATGACGAAGAAGACGAAAACGAAAAACGCCGCTTCTTGGGGCGATGCGACGAAGCTTGTGCGTGGCGGATTAGAACGCACGGCTTTTGGTGAAACGTCGGAAGCGCTCTTTCTAAATTCTGGCTTTGTCTATGATGCGCCAGAAACGGCAGAAGCGCGGTTTTCAGGTCTTGACGATGGCTATGTTTATGGTCGTTACGGCAATCCAACGGTTTCGATGTTCGAAGAACGCTTGGCGCTACTAGAAGGTGCTGAGGCTTGTTATGCCGTAGCCTCTGGCATGGCCGCGGTATTTGGCGCGTTGGCCTGTCAGCTCAAAGCTGGCGACCATGTTGTTTCATCCAAGGCCTTGTTTGGTTCCTGCTATCAAGTCATCACCAATATTCTGCCACGCTTTGGCATCACTTATACGCTCGTTGATGGCGCTGATCTCAAAGCGTGGGAAGCGGCTATTCGGCCAAATACTAAATGCGTGTTTTTAGAAACGCCATCTAACCCTACGCTTGATATCATTGATCTTGCCGCTGTTTCCGCCATTGGCAAAAAGGCGGGCTGCAATGTTGTGGTTGACAATATTTTCGCAACGCCAGTTTTGCAGAAGCCGCTGAAATATGGTGCAGATGTTATTGTTTACTCCGGTACAAAACACATGGATGGTCAGGGCAGGGTGCTTGGTGGTGCAATTGTTTCGACCAAGGCATTTAAAGATGATTTGTTGAAGCCGTTCTTGCGCCACACTGGCCCATCGATTTCACCGTTTAATGCGTGGGTTCTGCTCAAAGGTTTGGAAACTTTAAAGCTTCGCGTCGAAGCGCAAAGCCATGCTGCGGCGAAAGTTGCAGACGCATTGGCAGCAACAAAAAATGTAAGCCGCGTGCTTTATCCGCACCATGATAGCCATCCGCAGGCCGTATTGGCGCGCAAACAAATGACGCTTGGCGGAACCATGGTGACATTTGAAGTGGAGGGCGGAAAGGCTAAGGCTTTTGATGTCTTACGCAATTTGAAACTCATTGATATTTCAAATAATCTTGGCGATGCAAAATCCTTGATGACGCATCCCGCCTCCACCACCCATCGCAACATTGGCCCCGAAGCCCGCGCCATGATGGGGATTACCGATGGCATGTTGCGGTTATCGGTTGGCCTTGAAGATACAGTCGATATTTTGGCCGATCTTGAGCAGGCGATGAAATAACTTTCCATCTTCGGATGGAGGTACCCGTTACAGCGTTTGACATCTGAATTGTGCAGGGGCGAAGTCTGACCCGCGGCCTGCGGGTTCAGAGATAGTTGTAACGGGTTTTTATACCGCAACCGTGCTGCGATAAACCGCGATGGCTATGGCGAGCATTCCGACGGCAATTGTGAGCGCGCGCTTTGGGGTGATCTTAGCGAGGTAACCGCCGAAGAGTGCCGCGGGAAGTCCACCGATTACAAGTCCTGCTATTGGTAAAGCTACAGATCGCCAATCAGCACCACCCTCCCAATGACCAATCGCGAAGGCCACAACAAAAGCGGAAAACACCGCAACGCTAACCGCAAATTCGGCAAAATTACTTGAGCCAATGGCCATGCGGGCCTCTGTGCCGCCACCCAGTAAACTGGTGGTCACGATTGGCCCCCAACTGCCCCCGATGCCCTCGATAAGGCCGCCGGAAAAGCCAATTGTCCTCGTCAATTTTGCTGGTAACAGCCGTGGTGGAATCCCCGAAATACCGCGCCAGATAATCAAGCAGCCTACCAGAACCAAATAGCAATTGATCAGCACAAGGAGCAAATGCCCCTTCAAACTGGTTAAAACAAATGCACCAATGACCCCGCCAATTGCGCCGAAAATACAAAGCGGGATGACCAAAGCTTTTGTTAAATTTCCATGCAGATAATGCGAGATTGCAGCTGTCCCTGTGGTTGGCAATTTTGCTGCATTGACCGCAGCCGATGCCAAAGCCGGCGGCACGCCTTGCGCCAAAAGCACCGAAGCAGAAATAATGCCAAACCCCATGCCGAGTGCGCCGTCAATCAGTTGAGCCAGAAAGCCAACAAGAGCAAAGCTAATGAATTCATGCATTGGGTTTGGTCCTTTAAGTTGGTTTAGGGCTGCCCTCATCCGGCCTTTCGGCCACCTTCTCCCATGCGGAGGCGCACAGGAGAAGGCTGATTGCATTGGCCTTCTCCCGCCTTTTTTGGTGGGAGAAGGTGCCCGGCAGGGCGGAAGAGGGCACTTAGATTAAAGCGGCCCCGCGCTTCTCAGTTCTTACAACCTGCCCATTGCTCGTAAAATGAATTCCGCATTCAGTTTTATCGCTACCAGCCCAGCGGCCAGCTCGGGGATCATCAATAGTTCCGCCGGGAACCGTGCACGGCATACAGCCAATTGAAAGATAACCGCGCAACTTCAATGGATGCGAAGGCAGGTGATGGTTCACCATGTAACTATGGAGATCGAGTGCTGAAAATCCAGCCAGCGGCTCAACCTTCATGCGACCATCTTGAACGCTCACAAAATCCAATCCTGCTCGCGCAGCACCATGAAATCGCTTCCGCCCAGAAATCACCACATCAAAACCGCTAAGGGCTTTTTCGAGCGGAATGGTTTTACGGACATGGCAACATTGATCCGTGCTCGATTGATGCAAAGTGCCATCCGCATCCCAAATTTTTAAGTCTTTTTCATCTGGTTTGATAACACGCACATTAGTCAAACTAAGTTCTTCAACCAATTGATCGCGATAAGCGTAGGTTTCAGGAAAAAGTTTTTCAGTGTCCAAAAAAATAACAGCAAGATCTGGGGCCAATTCAGACACCATATGCAAAAGCACAGATGATTCAGCTCCGAATGAAGAGACCAAAGCGGCACGCTTTCCATAGTCGCGCACAACCGCTTTGATCAAATCTCGACCATCAAGACCAGCATAGGTTTCATAAGCAGTTTTGGCTTCAAACTCAGCCAGCATGGGACTGTTCTTCCCATGGCGCATAATCACCATGGCGTTTCGTCCATACTTCCACTTCGCCAGCCGGGCGGAAAAGTCCGCGTTGATAGGCGAGCGACATTTGATGCGAAGCCTTCTGCCAAACATCAAGGCCAAAACGCTCGGACACATCAAACGTATCAAAGCCCACTTGGCGCATCAATTGAAGCTGGTCAGGCAACACATTTCCAGTCGCGCGCAGTTCACCGCGAAACCCATCAAGGCGAAGACTGCGCGCTATTGAATAGGCCCGGCCATCAGCAAAAGCTGGAAATGGCAAAACAATAATTGCCAAATGTTGCATGAAGGGATGAAGAGAATCAGAAGTATCTGTGTTGGTCAAGCGTGCGCCAACCAGCCCAGTAAACTTTGCAAGTTGATCCCAATCTTGGCTCAGGCGCGCAAAAGAAACGATAACATTGCCGCCTTCTGGCAAAGCTTGATCGTCATTCAAAGTCGTCCAAATATCGCTCACAAATTCATTATTTTTAAGCAGCGGCATAGAGGGCCTCCTTAAATGGCTTTGGTCCAACGCGGCGATAAGCAGCAAGGAATTCCTCGCCGGGTTGGCGCAAGGAAATGTAGGTGTCCAAGATTTTTTCGATGGCGTCTGGCACTTCA
>JAYUOP010000109.1:0-10015 GCA_043760745.1 Hyphomicrobiales bacterium | reverse complement strand
GTTACGGACATCAAAGCTATAGAGGATGGTATCACCCTGATCAGCGCCATTGCCATCCAAATCACTAATCGCTGCGGCCGACTTCACAATGGTAATGGTAGGAACGCGGGTGGGTCCGGGAATGGTATTGCTATCTGTCACAGGGCCGAGTGCGCCCGCTTGCGGCGTACCGGTTGCGGTGGCCGTATTCAGGACGCGACCGGCATCCACGTCGGCCTGAGTAGTAATATAGTTTCCAGTACATATCACGCTCTCACCTGGATCGAGAAAAGCAGTGCCAGCCGCAGGAGGTACGGGGCAAGTAACGCCTGTAATTTTGGGATCAGCGATCGCAACATTGTTGATCCACACACTACCAATATTGCGATAGGTAAATGTATAAGGAATAACTGTTCCGACCGAAGGGAAACTTGTCATTGTTGACGCTTTATCAAGGGTGACACCGGGTGCCACGTTGAGCGGCACAACAGAAGTAACAGCGTCATTGCCGCGCTTGAAGTCCCAAAAATTGTCTGTCGGATCTCTGTCGGAAATACTCGCGGTAACGCCGCCGGCCGAGAGGACATTTGCGAGTGTCGTTACGTCAGTCGACTGAAACCAACCGGTATCTAATGCGTTGTCGCCAAAGCCAGTGCTGCTGCCAATTAATGTCGTTCCCGTGATATCTGTGTTTTGCGTTGCAACAGTCGACCAATTCCCACTGTTTGCGCCAAAGTTTGCCCCATTGATCCGCAAATTGAGATCATTGAAGTCAAATTGACCTGAGCGGTTATCACCATCCCACGCGGTGAACCGCACACTCATGCGGGTGACGCTGCCACCCAAGTAGGTCGAACATGTTGATACACCGCAATTAAGTGCCATGAACGGTGTAATTTGCATTGGATTGCCTTGCCAAGCAGCAGGCGCACCAGTGTGGCTAAACCCCTGAAACATTGTCGATGGATTGGCAAATTGGTAATAGACGTTGCCATTGGCCCCTTCGAGGACAATGACCACGCCACCAGCTTGCGGATATGTCGTTGGGATGGTGATAGCAGTACCTGGGACGGTAGTGGTGAATGCAGTCGCAAAAGCGGTGGTTGCGGTAACAACAATAAGCCCAATGATCGACAGTACAGCCCAAACTGTGCGCGCAAGAAATCTGGTTAATCGGTGATGACCCGAAAAGGAGTTCGTCTTAAACGTCTGATTGTTTACAGCTCTACGATCAACGATCATCGAATTCCCCCAAGGTAGTGAACCAAAATGACGCTTGTTCCTCCGGAATGGCCCACCAAAGGACACCAAACCGAGCGCCAATTACACAAACTCACACACTGACAAATGCAGATAACTGCTGCCGAAATCCCCCACGAACTCTACTTTTCGCGACAAATCACAAAGCAAAGTTTAACTATTTGTTAAAACTCTTAATTGAATCTTAATAGTTAACGAAAGGTTAACGCTGCGGTTCAAACTGGCAAAAACTGTGAAATTTTGACCAAAATCATTCTGCAAGGTAGGATTGAAATGCTGCGCGCATGTCATTAGCGAGCATTCAGTTGTCCTAAAGTATTAGATTTCGGTCTGCGAACCAATACGTGCTACTCACGGCGCTTGGTTTGGACGGCTGACATAGTGCGCGCTAGGTTCTCTTCTGCAGAACTATAACTCTTTTGGGCCACCGCCATAAAAATTGCGTCCATGATGTTTAGTTGAGCGATACGCGCGGCGGCATTCTCACTATTCAGCGGTGAACCGAGCGCAGTCGAACACAAGACAACATCCGAAAGTTCAGCCAATGGTGATGATTCATAATTGGTAATCGCAATCACACTCGCCCGATTGACCCGCGCAATTTGCACCGCTTCAAGCACACCAGTGGTTCGTCCGGAATGCGAAAAGGCGATGACCAAGTCTCCTGCCCTGAGCAGGGATGCCGACATCGCCATCATATGGGTATCGTCAAACACCGATGCGCGAACACCAATTCGCAAAAATTTATGCGCCGCATCGCGGGCAATTTGAGCCGAACCACCTAATCCATAAAACTCACGGTGGCTGGCGCCATGAATAAGGTCTGCGGCTCTCCGAAAACCTTTCATATCGAGAATTGCTAGCGTTTCTTCTAAGGCCTGAATTGCAGTACGAAAAACTTTCTGCACAATAACTTCTGCGGTGTCTTCTGGTGCTAAATCTTCATGCAAATCTACATTTGGTAAATGCTTGTAAGCGCTCATCGCTGCGCGCAAATCACGAAACCCCGCAAAGCCTAATCGCTTTGCAGCTTTAACCACCATTGCTTCAGAAATGTGCGCATCAGCAGCAACTTGTTTTAATGGCAGAGGATCATCAGCTGCGCTGCGCAACATCACTTCGGCAACCCGAGCTTCGCTGGGGGTCAAATCCGGAATCATCATCCGAATACGGGGGCCAACAGTGCGAGGGTCGAAGGTCAACAAATTCATCCTTTGCCTCTTGCGAGGCGATCAACAATCATAGCCAAGATAATGATTATTCCCGTGGCTAACAGTTGATAGAATGCCTGTACATTTAGCAATGTCAATCCATTGCGCATGGCGCCCAAAACAATGGCGCCAAGAATGGTGCCAAAGATTGAACCTTTGCCACCCATCAAGGAAGCGCCGCCGATTGCAGCAGCAGCAATGGCTTCTAATTCCCACAAATTGCCAAGCGTAGGTTCGGCAGCACCAAGCCGCGCAATGAGAATAACCGCCGCCAATGCCGCAAGACCGCCAGAGATCATATAGGTGAGAACCTTGGTGCGCTCAATCGGAACCCCGCTGACCCGCGCTGCTTCTTCATTGCCGCCAACAGCTAAGATATATTCGCCAAGCGGTGTTTTTTTCAGCAAGATAGTTGCTGCAACAGCCAATACACCAACGACAATGACTGGCACCGGCAACCCAAAAATCGCAGTAGAAAACAAACGGCGAAATTCATCGGGCAAACTAAGAATAGGATTGCCCCCGGTAAAAATAAGTGCCATTGCGCGAAACAAGCTGAGGGTTCCAAGCGTCACAATAAAAGGCTGCAGACCGGCATAAGCGATCAATGCGCCATTCAAAAATCCGCACAGCAAACCAACAATAAGAGCCGCCATTAAAACCACGGGCACAGGATATCCTGCGACCAGCAAAGTGGCACTCAAAACTGCAGCCAACGCCGCAACGGGACCAACGGAAAGATCAATCCCACCGCTGATGATCACCAAAGTCATTCCAATTGCAATGCAGGCATTGATGCTCGATTGTTGCAAAATATTGACAATGTTGCGCTGGGTGAAGAACACATCCGACATGCTTGAAAAAACCACGACCATAATAACAAGGCCCGCGACCGTGCCCATATCGCGCCAGCTAATTTTCATGCCTCCTAATCGCTCAACAAGTGTCGTTTTCATTTTTGCTATCCCATCACGCTGCAAGCTTACCAGTGATGGCAAGGCTCATGACAGCGCCCTCATTAAGTTCGCTACGATTAAGTTTGCCAACCATTTCACCTGACCGCATTACAATCACATTGTCAGCGAGCCGCAAGATTTCTGGCAGTTCCGATGACACAACAATAATGCTCCGCCCCGCCGCCGCAAGTTGATCAATCAGGCGATAAATTTCACCTTTAGCACCCACATCAATGCCGCGCGTGGGTTCATCAAAAACCAAGATATCAGAGCCCGCCATAAGCCAACGGCATAGGATAGCTTTTTGCTGATTGCCACCACTGAACAATCGAATAGCGCGATCAATGGCGAGAGGCCGCAAGTTCACGCTTGTCGCATGTTCATTTACTTTCGCATGCAAAGACTTGGCGTTGATAATACCGGCGCGCGTTAGTACACCATAGCTCGGCATGGCCGCATTAATAGCGACGGAGCGCAAGGGTATGATGCCTTCTTTTTTGCGGTCTTCCGGCAGCAGTGCTATTCCAGCAGCAATAGCTTCGCGAGGGTTCGCAAAGTTTCTTCGCTTGCCTTTCAATGTTATTTTTCCGACCGTAGGGCGATCAACACCCGTCAATAGCTTGACCATTTCGGTCCGCCCCGATCCCACCAATCCGGCTATGCCCAAAATCTCACCTTTGCGGAGTTCAAAGGAAACCTGCCGCACAGCTTGGCCACGTCCGAGGCCTTCGACGGCCAAAACAATTTCATCTTGAATGTGACTGTGATGCGGCGGAATTTCGAGACTGCGGCCAACCATCAAGCTTACAACTGCATCTTCTGTGGTCGTCGAAAGATCTACATCCGCAACTAACTTCCCGTCGCGCAAAATAGTGGCATGCGAAGCCACACGAAAAACTTCATTCAACTTATGAGAAACATAAATAATTGCAACACCATTTGCTTTCAAACGATTGATAACGTGAACTAATTTTTCAAATTCAATCGGTGTAAGGCTAGATGTTGGTTCGTCCATAGCAATAACGCGCGCCTCACCGAGCAGCGCTTTGGCGATTTCGACAATCTGTCTTTGCGCCACGCGAAGATCTCTTATCTTGGTACGCACATCAATTGTGGGATCAAGTTGGGCGAGGATTTCTTTGGCGCGCCTTTGCATTTTTTGGCGATCCGTAATCACACCAAAACGCGTCAACGTATTACCAAGGAACATGTTCTGCGCCACATCAAGTTCTGGAATTTGTTGTAACTCTTGGTGGATGAGAGCAATGCCGGAAAGCCTTGCGGTTTTTGGGCTGCGGATATCAACTGCTTTGCCTTGCATCGATATGTCACCGACGTCAGCGCTGTAAATTCCAGATAAGATTTTGAGCAAGGTGGACTTGCCCGCACCATTTTCACCCAGCAAAGCACGTACCATGCCAGGCTCAACATTAAAGCTCACATTCTCAAGCGCCTGCACGCCAGGAAATCCTTTTGAGATGCCCGTCAGTGTAATTGCCGAATGTGCATGGCCGTCAGTCATTTAAATTTTCTCTAAAGAATCAGCTCCACGCGAACGTGGAGCTGATGAAATAAGCGAATGTTCAGCGCAATGCAGTTAGGGAGCTTTCACCGCGCTGAACATTACAATTATTTCTTAGCGTCTTCCATCAGGTTTGCGCGCACCGTTGCTTCATCACCGGTGTAGCGCGCAATGTTATCCTTGGTGACCAATGCTTGTGGCGTTGCCACCACGCGCGGCAACTTCTGACCAGCTTGCAAACGAAGGGCTACTTCGAGTGCCACTTCGCCCGTCAATACCGGGAAGCTGTCTACAGTTGCAGTCAATTCACCAGCCTTGATTGAGGCATAGGCATCACTAATGCCGTCGGTACCAATGACGGAAATCGACGCGAGTTTACCGGCAGCTTTTACCGCCTCAACAACACCCAGCGCCATGCCATCATTGTTGCAATAGAAACCAGTGATATCTGGATGCTGCTGCATGATGTTGGTGGCGGCATCATAAGATAATTGGCGATCCCAATTGCCGGGAACGCTTGCCACAACTTCAAGTCCCTTGCCTTCAGCAGCAATGGTTTCTTTGAAACCAGCGGTACGCTGCACAGCGGCATAAACGCCAGCCATGCCTTCAATCACCGCAAGTTTGCCACCATCTTTGCGGTTCGCAATGAACCAACGGGCCGCGCGTACGCCATTATCTTTTTGAACGTTGCCGATATAGTTTTTGGCCGAAGGAATAACCGCGTCGTTCACGTTGATCACCGGAATTCCAGCTTTTGCAGCGGCTTCAACGGCGGGCTGTAAGTTAGAATCAGTTTGTGGTGAAACCAGCAAAATTTTGTAACCCAGTGAAAGCATATTTTCGGCGATTGCCAATTGGGCAAGTTGATCATTTTCATTTTGGCCGGCTTGCAAATCGACTGTGATGCCAAGCTTTGCACCAAGTTTGGTGTAGCCTTCGCCGAGGCTCCGCCAATATTCGTTGGTGAGCGCTTTAGCAACCGCACCGACCTTCATACCTTTTTCAACAGCAGGCATTGGTCCGAACTTCGCTTCGAGTTCCGACCAATCCATACGATCTGGTTCAATGTCAGAATTCAATGGCTTTAAGTCTTGCGCAAACGCAGAAGCTGAAAATGCAAGTGCTGCGATAGCACTTAAGAGTACCGAACGTTTCGTTAAGGTGATCATGTTTTATCCTCCCGTGGAAAATGATCGTGTTTAAACAAATGCCCGGATTTTATTTCCGAAGCGCTTAGGGTTTTGCTGTGTCTGCGCTGCGACCTCCATAAATTGCCTCACGCACGACATTGTTGCTGGTCACAGCATCTTGTCCCGCAATGGCCGTCTTGAGGCGATTGTCTGCTTGCAGTTTTTTCACAACACTGAGCATGGCTTCGACGGTTGCAATGTTAGCACTGCATTCGGCCACCGGGTCCATGCCGGTCGTATCTGGGAAAGTGTCGAAATATATCGGGCGATCATATTTTATCTCTTCCAACACGTAGATGAGTTCCATGGTTTGGATGGGATGCACAGTGCCAACCATCAAACCATCATCACGCTTGGCGTAACCATCATTGAGATGCACGCCATAAAGCTTATTGCTGCGCGCGGCCAAGGCCACTGCAAAAGCTGGCATTTCATCCGCATACAGAACATGTGCAAAATCAATCGTCACACCTACGTTCTTGCGTCCCATTTCATGGATTGCCAGCATGGTGGTGCCAATATCTGGCATCAAAGCAAAGCTGCGTGGTTCATTGGGTTTATATTCAATGCTGACTTCGGAAGTCGGCACATGATCTGCAACCTCTGAAATGGCTTCTAAAGTCTGGTCCCAGAGGCGGGCGTAATCGACTTGGAACGAATAATCAAAACCATCCTGCCCCATCCACAGCGTCATCAGGGATCCACCGAGTTCAAGCATTTGATCAATGCCGCGTTTAGTTTGATCAATCGCGAGGCGGCGCAACTTTGCGTCTGGATTGGTAAAGGCTCCAATCTTGAAACCAGGATCGCTGTAGTAGCGCATCGCAAAACCATTCACTGATAGCCCCAGGCCATCGAGATGCTTGCGCACCTCTCGTAACTCAATGCCGCTGAGGTGATCAGGATAGTTGAAGTCCACAGCATTGAGCCCCGGAACTTTAGCAGCACGAGATAATAATCCAAGTACTCCAGAAACCGCCGACGCATCAGAGCCCATGCTGCCGTTCTTGAAAGAATTCAATCGGGCTGCATATTTATAAGGGCGATCTGAACTTGAAATATTCATTCTAACTTTCTTTCTGCCTGATGAAGTTCACATTAATAAAAAAATTTGTAAAGTTGATTTCCGTAAAGTGAAGAAATAGCAATGTCTTCAATTTATGGGCCCATAAATAATTTGAAATTTGTTGTAATAACTGATTATTTCACTTCGTCAGCAGCATGAAATAGATCGGCGGCGTTAAATTACTTCACAAACTTTACATGATTTGTGCATTGCAAAGAATTCTTGGTGTGATGTTGCAATGCGATTTCAGCAGGTATCATCCTACAAATTGATCACACCTTTGCGCAAAATGAAGCAGCCGTAGGGACCGGGATCGGAAGTTCGCACAATAGCAAAGGACCTCTTGGCCGCCGCATAAAAATCAAAACGATCATAGGTCCCGATAGAAATCTTGCTGCCCGTGGCTTCGTCTGCTGCAGTTTGCATGGCGTCAAATATTGGCACCACGCCATCAGGATCGCCAACCACCCGCATGCGCATAATTGGCTCATCAACAAAAGTATCAAGCGGCATGAGTGCCAGTATGGCGCGCGTGGCTTGAGGAATTGTGCAGCCTGAAAGATCAATCAATTTGCCATAGGTGGTTTCTTTGGAAATCGTTACAGCGGGATGGTTCACATCACAAAGCACAATATCATCGCCGTGCCCCATCAACATTAAAACATAGAGAAGTTCAGCTGAAATAACGGGATCAACATGACGAAGCATTTGGCATTCCTTTTATTGCGTGCGGGATACAAAAGCAGCAGCGCGGCGATTAGCAATCTCGCAAGCATTGATCAATGCAGTTCCCACAGCAAGTTCGGCAGCGAGAACACCAACAAAGCAATCCCCTGCCCCATGCGTTGATGTGACATTAACCGGAATGGGCGCAATCTCATGCACTTCGCTATTGCTTGCCACAACTGATCCATCGCCGCCTAAGGTAATAACCACGCTGCGCGATTGAGATATGAGTTTTGAAATAACAGTTCGCGCGTCGGATCGGGAGCCAACACGTGCGCCACACATCGCTTCCGCTTCAACACGGTTTACAATCAACACATCAACCAAATCGAGGAGATCATTGCCCATCGCGCGCGCGGGCGCTGCATTGAGCACAACCACCGCTCTAGCTTGTCGCGCCGCTTTCGCCGCTGCCACATTAACATGATCTGGCACTTCATTTTGTAAAACCAAAACCTTTGCACCACCCAAAGCGCTGAATTGTTTAAGCACAGCAGTAGGGTCAATTGCCAGATTAGCGCCCGAAACAATGACCGCGCCATATTCGCCATTGTCTTGCTGAATGGCCACACTCATGCCCGAACCATGCGCAGGTTCTATGGCGATAGCGGATGTATCAACATCGACGCTTCTCAAGTTTACCAAAAGCATATCGCCAAAATCATCTTGACCAACGCAACCGATCATCGCGGTTCGAGCGCCCGCTTTTGCCGCTTGCACTGCCTGATTGCCACCCTTACCACCACAAATTTTTGCCCAAGCGCTACCCACTGCTGTTTCATCAAGACGCGGTAGGTTTGGCGCGCGAACCACAATATCGAGATGCAAACTGCCGCACACAATAACGTCAAAAGAGGTCACTTAACTGCTCCAGCCGTGAGCCCCTTTACAATGTATTTTTCTAAGAAAATACCGATGATGATTAAGGGCAGAATTGCCGCCGATGCCAATGCCGCCATCGACCACCAGCTAATGCCTTGTGATCCGGTTTGGCTGGCCACCATAACCGGTAATGTTTTAGCACTCGTGCTCGTAAGCAATGCCGCGAAGAAATATTCGTTCCAACACAAAATCATCGAAAGGATAAAGGCTGCCACCATGCCAGGAGCTGCAATCGGCAATACGATTTTTATGAATGCGCCCCACGTCGTGCAACCATCCACCAACGCGGCCTGTTCTAATTCCACGGGGATAGTGTCAAATTGATCGCGCATGATCCAGATCACAATCGGCAAAACTGACAAAGCGTAAATCAGAATGAGTCCGATCATTGAGTCCAGCAGTGCCAATTCTTTGTAAAGCACAAGGAATGGCATCGCGAGAACGACGGGTGGCAAAATCAACTGGGAGAGGAAGAAGAATGAAATATCTTTGTTCCGCCAGATCGCAAATTTATAGTCAAAACGACTGAGGCCGTAAGCGGCGGTCGAACCAATAATCAGCGCCAATCCAGCACCTCCGAATGACGCTTGAACACTATTCCAAAACCGCTTGATAAACTCTTCGCGCGGCGTTGAAACATTCCAAATTGTATCTGGCGAAAGTCCAATTGCGCGAAGTCCCAACCAGCTCGGTTGATACTGTATCCACGGTATAATATTCCCCAACTGCACATCTTTAGCCACTTTGAACGTGGTCGAAAATGTCCAAAAAATCGGAAATAGAGCAACAATGGTCCACAGGATCAAAGCGGAATAGATCAGTGTTTTTTTCAAGTATTCGGGCATGGCTTAATTTGGCCTCTGCATATATTTGCTCACAAAACGCAAGAGCAAGGTGACGAAGATAATGATCAGGATGAGATAAACCTCTGCCACCATGGTTCCATAGCCTACGTTCGAGCGGTCTTTATATTCGCGGAATATGAAACTCGAAATCGTGTCGGTAGCACCACCGGGGCCGCCCGATGTCGTGTTGATTACAATATCAGCAAGTTTCAACTGGAAGATAATTCGCAATACAATCGCCGTCACGCTGATCGGCAACATCAGCGGGAATGTAATCTGCCAAAACCCTTGCCAGCCCGTTGCGCCATCAACCTTCGCAGCGTCTTGCACTTCTTTGGAAATTGCTTGCAAACCAGCCAACAGCAAGATCATCAT
>JAYUOP010000108.1:0-3928 GCA_043760745.1 Hyphomicrobiales bacterium | reverse complement strand
AGACTCAACGCCAAAACCAGAGAAACAAGGCTCAAATTCCAAAAACAATCTTGACAGGTCAGATAGTCGCTCCCATGCGAAGGCGCACGGGAGAAGGCCAATTAAATCCGCCTTCTGTCGTTTGTTCTTACAAATGGGGGAAGGTGCCCTAAAGTATGCAATAACACTGCAAAATAGAGGTTAAAAACTCAATACTTCCGCAATAATCCTACAAGTTTTCCTTGAACGCGAACCCGGTCAGGTCCGAAAATCCGGGTTTCGTACGCAGGGTTTGCCGCTTCAAGCGCAATCGAGTCGCCTTTGCGACGCAAGCGTTTCAACGTGGCTTCTTCGTCATCAATCAGGGCCACAATAATCTCACCATTTCCAGCGACGTCGCCTTTACGAATGAGCACCGTATCACCTTCAAAAATCCCAGCATCAATCATGGAATCGCCCTTAACCTCGAGTGCGAAATGTTCGCCACCACCAAGCATTTCCGGCGGCACATTGATATTAGCGGTATGATCTTGAATAGCGGAAATCGGAACACCAGCTGCAATCCGCCCCATCATAGGCACAGCGATAGAGCGCGGAACGCCGTCATTGGCGGCGGGCATAGGTTTCACCTTGCCAAGTGAACCCTCAATAACATTAGGTGAGAAATTGCTCTTGCGGCTGGTCAAGCTAGGCGAATGCGATTCTGGCAACTTGATTATTTCTAAAGCGCGCGCCCGATTGGCCATGCGCTTCAAAAATCCTCGCTCCTCCAAAGCCACGATGAGCCGATGCACACCGGACTTCGATTGTAAATTCAGCGCATCCTTCATTTCTTCAAATGACGGCGGAACACCTTCTTCTTTCAGGCGCTCATTGATAAAAAGCAGCAGTTCAAGTTGTTTGCGAGTGAGCATGGCGGTCGGCTTTCTGCTAAAATAAGGAATCGGAACATAGTCGCAACATCCATACATGTTCCGCTCTTGTTCCGCAAGTGTTTGCTTTATGGACTAGAAATTGAGCAGCAAAACCGGAACTAACACACCATCTTGTGCAGGCGGCGCATGCGGCGGACGCACAATCAAGCAATCCGCATTCCGTAATGTTCGCTGCATAGATGAGTCCTGCAAGCTAAAACTTTCAACCATGCGCCGCCCATCCGGTTCAGTAGTCATCATCGCGCGCAAGTAATCTTGCCGCCCGTCATTGGCAGGTAGGCTTCCAGATAGTTGAGCACTCGTTTCTTGTTCGGCAGGTGCCAGCCCTTGTAATGCCGCAAGCATAGGTCGCAAAAACAGCGTCGCACAAACCAATGCTGATACTGGATTTCCTGGCAATCCTAAAACATACTGTTGGGATTTGCGGCCAAACATAAATGGCTTCCCCGGTCGCATAGCAATTTTCCAAAAGTCAATTCTGACGCCACTTTCCAGCAAGGCTTGCTGCACATAATCATGGTCACCCACTGAAGCGCCACCAGTTGTGACTAAAACATCTGCAGACGCAGCTTTGCGGATGGCGGCCTTGGTTGCTTTCAGATCATCGCGCACAATGCCAAGATTTATGACCTCAGCCCCAAAGGTTTTTGCCATGGCAGCAATAGCATTGCTGTTTGAAGAAATGATTTGATCTACATTTGGTTTTTCACCCGGCAGCACCAGTTCATCCCCAGTCGTGAAAATAACCACGCGGGGCTTCCGCCGAACTCCTATCGTGGGGTTGTTACCCGCCGCTGCCAAGCCAATATCCCGCGCATTCATGATTGTATTGGCGGGTATCAATATGTCGCCGGACTTAAAATCCAACCCACGCAAACGGATGTTTTTTCCAAATGGCGCAGGTTCATTAACGATCAATTGTTTGCCAACCAGTTTCACATTTTCCTGGATAACAACAGTATCTGCACCGCGTGGGCAAGGCGCACCCGTCAGTATACGGACGGTTTCGCCCGCCATCAAAATTTTACCATAACTATGACCTGCCGCCGATACGCCAACTAATTTCAATATCAGATGTTGATCTTGGTGGCGTAATGCATAGCCATCCATCGCGGATGCATTAAACGGCGGTTGATCGCGCTTGGCTTTAATATCTCGCGCCAATACCCGGCTATAACAATCCGCTAACGGAATAGTCTCAACCGGCAGCGGTTTGCATTTCGCCAAAATCCGGGCGAGGGCATCAGCGACCGGGAGCAGCGCCATAGGGGCTATTCCGCCGTAAACAATCCGGATTTACCTCCGGATTTTTCGACGACGCGCAAGTTTGAAATAATCATGCCACGATCAACGGCTTTCAACATGTCGTAAAGCGTCAGACACGCAACCGAACAAGCCGTGAGCGCTTCCATTTCAACGCCGGTTTGGCCCTGAACTTTCACCGTAGCTTCGACATCAATCGAGGTGTCATGCAGCGTAAAATCCACGGACACTTTGCTGATCAATAACGGATGACAAAGCGGGATGAGATCAGAGGTTTTCTTCGCGGCCATGATGCCGGCAATCCGAGCGGTGGCGAGAACGTCGCCCTTCTTGGCCGTGCCGCTGGTGATAAGCGCCATGGTTTCGGTAAGCATTGTAATCGTGGCGCGCGCGGTAGCGCTGCGGCTGGTGATTTCTTTAGTGGAAACATCCACCATATGCGCATTGCCTTGAGCGTCAAGATGGCTAAGCCGCATGAGATTTATCCAATATCTGCCGCGTTGCGCTAGCGACGTCTTGTTGCCGCATCAGGCTTTCACCAATCAGGAATGTGTTCACGCCAACCCGCGCCAAACGACCCAAATCCTGCGGTGTAAACAGTCCGCTTTCGCCAACAATCATGCGGTCTGGCGGAACCAGCGGCGCTAAACGTTCAGTGGTTGAGAGTGTCGTCTCAAACGTATGAAGGTTACGATTGTTCACCCCCATCATCGGGGATTTTAAACGCAAGGCCCGGGCCAATTCAGCTTCATCATGCACTTCAATCAAAACATCCATACCGTATTGAATTGCCACCTGTTCAAGGTCGAGCGCCAAACCATCTTCAATCATCGCCATGATGATCAGAATACAATCGCCACCCCAAGCGCGCGCTTCGGCAACTTGATAAGTATCAACCAAAAAATCTTTGCGAAGAGCGGGCAGGGCACAAGCATCCCGCGCGGACGTTAAGAATTCTGGAGCACCCTCAAAGGATGGTTTGTCGGTCAGCACCGAGAGACAGGCCGCACCGCCCGCTTCATAAGCCTGCGCCAATTCCGGTGGATCAAAGTCGGCGCGGATCAAGCCTTTTGATGGACTGGCTTTTTTGATCTCAGCAATCAGCGCCCATTGGCCAGCAACGGCTTTCGCTTGCAATGCCCGATAAAATCCGCGCGGCGCACTTACAGATTTGATTTGGCTTTCAAGTTGAGCAAGCGAAACTTTCGCTTTTGCAGATTTTACTTCATCGCGTTTGTAAGCAGCAATTTTATCAAGGATCGTTGCCATCAGCTATTTGAAACCTCGATCAAATTATTCAACACTTTTAAAGCTGCACCTGAGCGCAAAGCATCCTCTGCAACGTTAACCCCCTCGCGCAATGAAGACACTTTTTCAGCCACCATCAATGCCGCTCCAACAGTGAGTTTTGCAGCATCAGCAAAAGCAGATTTCTCACCGCTGAGAACGGATCGTAAGGCTTCGGCATTATGGGCAGCATCACCCCCGCGCAAATCTTCTACATTGCTACGGATCAATCCCGCGTCTTCAGGCGTTACCTCAAAGCTTGTAACAACGCCGTTTTTCAATGCCGAAACCCAGCTGCGCCCGCTTGGAACTAGTTCATCAAATCCGCCTTCACCATGGCAAATCCAACATGCTTTAGAACCTAAGTTTTTCAAAACATGTGCCAAAGGTTCAACCCACGCTTTGGAGAAAACACCTGTGACTTGGGAAGATGCACCCGCTGGATTAGAAAGGGGTCCAAGCAA
>JAYUOP010000107.1:0-3940 GCA_043760745.1 Hyphomicrobiales bacterium | reverse complement strand
CTGCAGCTTTGAGCTTTACGCCCACTGCGTCAGAAATTGCCTTTTCGGTGCGAATGCTATCCAAAATATCCATGTGCTTATCTTTGAAGGTCCGCAGCAAGCCTTCTTCAAAGTCGCGAACCCGGGTCACTGCAATTGCATCCAAATAACCGTTCACGCCAGCATAAATCGCAATCACTTGCTCTTCAGTTTTCAATGGCGAGAACTGTGGTTGCTTGAGCAATTCTGTCAAGCGCGCGCCACGGTTCAAAAGCTTCTGCGTTGACGCATCAAGATCGGAACCGAACTGCGCGAATGCTGCCATTTCACGATACTGTGCGAGCTCACCCTTAATCTTACCGGCAACTTGCTTCATGGCCTTCACCTGAGCAGCTGAACCCACGCGCGACACGCTGAGGCCTACGTTTACCGCTGGGCGAATGCCTTGGTAGAACAAATCAGTTTCAAGGAAGATCTGACCGTCGGTGATGGAAATCACGTTGGTTGGAATATAAGCGGAAACGTCGTTCGCTTGGGTTTCAATAACCGGCAACGCCGTCAAGGAACCCGCACCCAATTCATCATTCAGCTTGGCAGAGCGCTCAAGCAAGCGAGAGTGGAGATAGAACACGTCGCCGGGATAGGCTTCGCGGCCCGGTGGACGGCGCAGAAGCAATGACATCTGACGGTAAGCCACAGCTTGCTTGGACAAATCGTCGTAAGCAATCAGCGCGTGCATGCCATTGTCGCGGAAATATTCGCCCATGGTGCAGCCGGTGAACGGGGCCAAATATTGCATAGGCGCTGATTCGGAGGCGGTTGCCGCCACCACGATGGAATACTCCATGGCGCCTGCATCTTCCAAGATCTTCACGAACTGAGCCACAGTAGAACGTTTCTGGCCGCAAGCCACATAAACGCAATACAGCTTTTCTTTGTCAGGGCCGTTCACATGAATGGCCTTCTGGTTCAGGATCGCGTCAAGAATAATCGCGGTTTTACCGGTTTGGCGATCGCCAATGATCAATTCGCGTTGACCACGGCCAACCGGGATCAATGCGTCAACAGCCTTAAGACCAGTCGACATTGGCTCATGCACGGATTTCCGTGGAATAATGCCGGGGGCCTTCACGTCAACGCGGGAGAATTTCTTCGCCTTAATCGGGCCTTTGCCATCAATTGGGTTGCCAAGAGCATCCACAACGCGACCAAGAAGTTCTGGACCGATTGGAACTTCCACGATGGCGCCGGTGCGCTTAACAATGTCACCTTCTTTAATATCGCGATCGTTACCGAAAATAACCACGCCGACATTGTCGGCTTCAAGGTTCAAGGCCATGCCGCGAATGCCGCCGGGGAATTCGACCATTTCACCGGCTTGAACATTGTCCAAGCCATAGACACGGGCAATACCGTCACCAACCGAGAGAACTTGGCCGATTTCGGATACTTCGGCGTCTTTGCCAAAGTCCTTGATCTGCTTCTTTAGAATAGACGAAATTTCAGCGGCGCGGATATCCATCAGCCGGTTCCCTTCATAGCAACTTTGAGATTTTGTAATTTGGTTTTCAGTGAGTTATCAACCATCCGAGAGCCCACCTTGACGATGAGACCGCCAAGCAATGAAGGATCAACCCGGGTGGAAATCTGAACATTTTGACCAAGCGTGTCCTTGAGGGCAGCTTTCAGGTCGGAAATTTGTTTGGGGGACAGCTTTTCAGCTGAGGTCACATCAGCAACCGCTTCGCCACGATCAGCCGCAACCAAACCATGAAAGCCGCGAATAACATCATCAACAATGCCAAGCCGCCGATTGGCGCACAGGGTGCGCAGAAAATTCAAAGCAATGCCGGAAAACTTCGCTGACTTTGCCAAACTCACGAGAGCGCTATCCTGCACTTCGGCCGAAAACACGGGTGAACTCACCAAGCGCTGCATATCGGCAGAACCTGCTAAACTTGATTGAAATGCGCTCAAATCTTTGGCCAAACTATCAACCGACTTCGACTCTCTCGCCAAATCAAACAGGGCGCTCGCATAGCGTCCTGCCACTCCGGTTACTGCTTGATCTGTCGCGCTCAATTTTTTCTCTTTCACAACCAGCGAGGTCCGCAATTCTTCACCATGCCCAAAGCCATGGCCCCGGATCAAAGCGATAAAGGCCCTGCCGCGGCGTCTCGGTAACACAGTGGCCCGCGGACCGCAACGGGTCTCAAACGTCAGATTGCCGCAATTGCTAAATTATCTGAAATAAAAATCAGAAAGGCCCGCGTATCAACGTACGCGGGCCTTTTCATAGGTGTTGATTTTGACAGCGTTACCGCCGTGCAATACCTTCAAGCTGATAGCGTTTTGCGCCGATATCAGCCAAATCTGCATCTGTCATATCCAAGAAATTGGTCTTGGCTTGGACATAAGCATCCATTTTTTCGCGGCGCGCGCGCAGGCGCACCCATCCGCTTAACAAATTCATGTGCGGACTGCATCCTTGGCAACCCGGTGAATATCTGTACGGCTGATGCCAAGATCGGCCAAGTCACGGTTTGACAAGCTTTCAAGCTCCGTCACTGTGCGGCTGTAGCGCTGCCAACGTGAATAACGTGATTTTAATGTTTCGAACATGGTCATACCCCTTTGGTTTGACATTTGGTTTACTTCTTTAACAACCACAATTTAGGTGCAGTGCAACAAAATGAGTATTGCAAATTTTGCATAGCTATGTTTCACCACGCAATATCAATTGTTTAGAATTCGTCAACTTGTCTTCATAGTCACGCCGCAATGCAACAAGAATCGACATTAACTGCTTAAATATCAAGCAAAACGCGCCAGACGTTACCATCCAGCGCGTTTTTAAAACTGAGTCGCAGTGCTTAAGACTTAGAACAACCCGACAATCTTCCCGCCCTCAAGGCCGATGACTTCGGCTGAAGGTACTTTTGGCAATCCAGGCATGGTCATTACATCACCGCAGATAACAACAATGAACTCTGCACCTGCTGAAAGCCGAACTTCCCGGATTGGCACGCTATGATTAATAGGCGCACCCTTTTGATTTGGGTCCGTGGTGAAAGAATATTGCGTCTTGGCCATACAGATCGGGAATTTGCCATAGCCCGCCGCTTCATAGGCGCGAAGCTGATCGCGCACTGATTTATCGGCGATGACTTCATCAGCGCGATAAATTTCGCGTGCAATCGTGCTGATCTTTTCGAATAACGGAATGTCTTCGTTATAGATCGGCTTAAACTGCGCTGATCCCTTGTCGGCCAACATGGCAACATGCCGAGACAAATCTTCAATCCCCGCTCCACCTTCTGCCCAATGTAGGCATTTGAAAGCTTCAACCCCGTGTGTCTTGCAGTAATCTTTAACCGCATCAACTTCAGCATCGGTATCCGAAATGAAGTGATTAACCGCAACCGCAATTGGCACGCCAAATTTCTTAACGTTCTCAATATGACGACCAAGATTAGCAAGGCCCTTTCTCAGAACAGCTACATTTTCAGTCTTCAACTCTTCCTTCGCTGCACCACCATGCATTTTAAGCGCACGAACCGTAGCCACAATCACGGTGACCGCCGGTGTTAAGCCCGCTTTGCGGCATTTAATGTCAAAGAATTTTTCAGCACCAAGATCGGCACCAAAGCCTGCTTCGGTCACCACATAGTCAGCGAGCTTGAGAGCAGTCTGTGTTGCCATCACGGAATTGCAACCATGGGCAATATTGGCAAACGGGCCGCCATGCACAAAAGCTGGATTATTTTCAAGGGTTTGAACGAGGTTTGGCATTAACGCATCGCGCAGCAAAACCGTCATTGCACCCGGCGCTTTAATGTCTTTCGCTAAAACTGGTGTTTTGTCCTTTTTATAAGCCACAACGATCTGACCGATCCGACGTTCCAAATCAGCAATTGAAGTGGACAAGCAAAGGATTGCCATGATTTCTGACGCCACAGTA
>JAYUOP010000106.1:0-3943 GCA_043760745.1 Hyphomicrobiales bacterium | reverse complement strand
TGGCTTGACCCGTCAAACAGTTATCGCCATTGCCAAGCAGCAAGGCATGGAAGTGATTGAAACCCGCATCATGCCAGAAGAGCTGACCACATTTAATGAGTGCTTCATCGTGGGTTCCGCAGCAGAAGTAACACCTGTTGCCGAAATCGGCCCATACACGTTCAAGCCTGGCAATATGAGCCGTAGTTTGATGGATGCCTATTCGAACGCGGTTCGGGCTTAACATTTCCACTAAAGCGCTGACATAGATTTGCCATGGATATGATGCTATTGCACTTCAAATGAAACGGCGTCTTTTTCTTAAATCTGCGGCTTCTATTCCGTTATTGAATTTGGTCTCAGCACCTTTGCGTGCTGAAGAGCCTTTCACTGTGTTTGCATCTGATGCCGAACAGGTCGAATACAAATATCGCAAGCGCGAAGTCGATTATGAAACCTCCGAGCTCGTAGGCACAATTGTTGTCGATACCAAACACAAATATCTCTACTTCACGCTAGGCAACAACCGCGCCATTCGTTACGGCATTGGTGTGGGCCGCGAAGGCGCACTTTGGGCAGGTGGCGCAACGGTAAAGCGCAAAGCCAAATGGCCAAAATGGACCCCGACACCAGAAATGCTGGCCATCCACGAAAACTACAAACAATGGATTGATGGTATGCCCGGTGGCCCAGATAATCCATTGGGCGCGCGCGCCATGTATCTTATCCAAGACGGTGGCATCGACCAGAGTTTCCGCATTCATGGAACCCCTGCTCCTCAAACCATAGGCCAAGCCACAACATCAGGATGTTTCCGCATGCTGAATATTGATGTGATTGATCTCTATGAACGTGTGGAAATCGGAACCCGGGTGGTGGTTCCCGAGAAAAGCGCAAACAAAGGCCAGTCGCTTTTTGGTTTGTGAATCTTATTCAATTCCCCAACTTCCGTTCATAGATCAACGCGTAATTGTCCTCGTAAACTTTCTTCCAATTTTGAAGTTGCGATAAGGCTGCGTTGCGAGGATCTCCAAACGGAAAAATCGTCCAGCCAATCTCCGGGTCTTCGAGAATTTTGTTAAGTGCAGTTGAATCTTCCGGTTGCCCACTTGCCAAATAATTTGTCATAAACGGCCCCAGAAAAAGCTGTTCCGCACGGCCATCGATGTAAGTTTTGATATCGGCAAGAATAAGCGGCCCCCCAAAATTATATTCGTTGAACACTTTCATTTTCAACGCTGGGTCACTGGCAGAATGCTCTTGTACAAATTTGATCGCGCTTGAAATTGATGCGGATTCTGGAGGCTTAACCAGATCACGGCTTTGCAGAAAACCTGCAGTTACAATTGCAAGCAACACCGAAACAGCAACGACGCTATTTTTGAATTTCGCAATAAAAGCTTCAAGTCCATCACGTTCCTTTTCTTGCCATGTTGAAATCGACATCCACGGCTGGGCCAACACAATTTCAGGCATAATCACAATTGGCACCAACAGGAAAAACAAATACTGAAAACGCAAATGATCAAGCATCATGTGCAAGGTCGCAATGATAAAACCAACCTGCCCAAATGTGAAACGCGCGCGCGATCTTAAGACGAAAAACAATATGGCAAGCAGTCCAATCTCCATATTGCGATTTGCAGGCGAGGTGAACGCGGCCCATTCAGATATTTGTCCCATCACATCGATGCCGTTCGCAAGCTTAAGCGCGATAAGATATGGCTGGATAAAATATGGATTGATCAACGACACTAATGGGCAGAAAATTAAGAACACGATCCAATATTTCAACTGAGTTGTGTTTTTAAAGCTGGTACGTTCCAGAAAGTCCAAAAATGCAGCACCCGAGATCAGCCATGCAAGGGGGACACTGCCATGCAAGTTGGCCCAAATCACCACTAGGCCAAGACACCAGAGAGGTGGGCGGACACCGCGCCGCGAAGCATCAAACATAAACCAGGTTAAGGCCACGGAGATAGGAAACGTGAGCAAATGCGGCCGCGCCACAGTAACGCCCTGAACCATCAAGAGCAAAATGAGAACGAGAAACGCGGCAAAAAACGGTTGTAAACTCTGCGTCAGAAAATGATACATCAGCCAAGCTGTCAGCGCGACAACGAATGAAGCGAAAAACAGCGGCCCGGCCCAATGCGCAACATTATAACTGAGCGCATACATAACTTGAGCCAACCATTCTTTAGCAATCCACGGATTGCCAAAAAAACTATGGGAAAAGCTATCCACGTGGGGCACTGAACCATTGGTCAAAATCATCTGGCCCGTCTTGATATGCCACCACATATCGGGCTCGCGCAGCAATTGCGCAACACTTCGCGCCGCGTTTATGAATATCCCAGACGCCAACAATGCGCCCAGCGCCAACCTAAAATTTTGTGCCTGCTGCAACCTGCCCTGCATCGATTTCCCCGCCAGAATCAAAACAATTTAGCATGATATGAGTTCGAAGTGCAGGAGATGGCAGACACCTCAGTCCTTGCGGCACTCACCTCGATGATCAGAAGTTTCTCCTATTGGACAATGGACTGAACAGTTCGCATTGTTCTGCGCGCAAGCACCCCGCAACGAATCTGTTATGCCATCTCGAATTTGATCGCGGCTGCACGCGGTAAGCAAAAACACACCGCTGATCAGCAAAATTACTTTCCGCATAACTTCACCTTCGGATTTTCGCCACCCTCCTTTGCAAGGTCGATTTAGTTTACTCTGCCTAAAAGCAATGTATAATTACTCAGCAGAGAGATTTTTACAAAGAAGGAGATATACAGTGGCCTCGTGAAATGAAAAAATTTGTGAAGTATTATACTGCCAACCCGGCGATATTCTTGAATATCGAAAAGAGATTAAACCGTGAAAGAGACCGACCTCTACCCATCTGTAAAGCGCCTGCTGGAAGCGCAGGGCTATGTGGTGAAAGCGGAAGTAAAATCATGCGATGTTATGGCGGTGCGTGGTGATGAACCGCCAATCATTGTCGAACTTAAGAACGGTTTAACACTGCAATTGATCTATCAAGCTGTTGACCGGCTTAGCATCACAGAACATGTCTACATTGCGATTGCCAAACCCAAACGCGCCGTGCCGATAGAAGCGCAGAAGCTGTGCAAAAGATTGGGCTTAGGCCTACTGGTCGTTTCAAAATCCGGCAGCGTCGATATTTTGGCCGAACCCGTGCCATACATTCCGCGCCCAAACAAAAATCGCAAAACCGCGTTGCTCAAAGAATTTCACAAACGCAAAGGCGACCCCAATATCGGCGGCAGCACAAAAGTGAAATTGATCACAGCTTATAAGCAGGATGCGCTTAGATGTTTGTGCCACCTGCACACGAACGGCGCCACGAGAGTATCACACCTACGCAAAGCGACGCAGATCGAACGCGCCGCAACAATTCTGAGGGCTGATTATTATGGCTGGTTTGTCAAAGAAGACAGGGGCATCTACAATCTAACGGATGCAGGCCGCGCTGCTCTGGTGACGTTTGCTGGCGAAATAGCAGGGCTTTGAATTCTATGAACGCAGACTAGCCTTCTGATACCTTTAGCGCTACAAAATGCCAAACATATCATTGGAACTCAGATGACGAAAACCCTCGACACCAAACTCGCCCGCATCCATGCCGGAAAATACATGCCAAAGGATTTCATCATCGCCGATGCCAAAGACGGTGACATGGGATTTGGCACCACTTGCCCCGGCCCCGTGCGCGGCACTGACAAGCTGAAAACCAAAGCGCAATATCTCAGCGCCATGACCGAGATGACAAAATCTGGCCTCGTCGATATCATGTTGATGTCGGCCTCTTCGGCCGAGGCGCTGCACGAGAAAAAATTGTTCACCAAAAGCAAAGTCACACCCGCAGTCCGCTTAAATGACACAACCGATATTTGGTCGCAGCGAGGCCAAAACTACAAAGCTGATTTCTCGCAGCCTTTCCGAACAG
>JAYUOP010000105.1:0-10114 GCA_043760745.1 Hyphomicrobiales bacterium | reverse complement strand
CAGCCAACTCGCACTCCAGGGCATCGGGTTCGATCCCACGCCCGATGTGATCGTCAACGGGCGACGCTTCTTCTATGGCGGCCAGACCTCGGGCCACGGCGATCAGGCGTGCGCGACGTGCCATGTTACCATTGATGTGGCCTACCGTGCCTTCACCACCGACAAACGGAAATTCATTGTTGCCGATACACCGGGCCATGAACAATATACGCGGAACATGGCAACGGGCGCATCCACCGCTGACCTCGCCATTATCCTTATTGACGCCCGCCGGGGAGTATTAACCCAAACCCGCCGCCATACTTTTATTGCGACACTACTTGGCATTAAGCACCTCGTCGTTGCCATCAATAAGATGGACATCGTGAACTATGATCAGGCCACTTTTGAGCGCATCGAGGCGGATTATTTAGCCTTTGCAAAAACCATTGGCGCATCAGGTATCAAGTGCATTCCGATGTCAGCACTCGCTGGCGATAATGTCATTGATCCATCACCAAATATGCCGTGGTATCACGGTCAAACCTTAATGGCGCATCTGGAAACCGTAAGTGTTGGCAATGATTTGCCCACCCTTGATTTCCGCATGCCAGTGCAATGGGTAAACCGCCCGGATCAAAACTTCCGTGGCTTCTCGGGAACAATTGCATCCGGCACTATTCGCCCCGGCGATCTTGTCAAAGCTTTGCCATCCGCCAAGTCTTCCATTGTGGATCGCATCGTCACTTATTCAGGTGATTTAGCGCAAGCGATTGCAGGCCAATCAGTGACCATCACGCTGAAAGATGAAATTGATATCAGCCGTGGCGACGTGCTCTGCATCGCCAATGCGCCGGTTGAAGTATCCGACCAATTCGAGGTGGAAGTCCTCTGGATGGGCGATGAACCCATGCTACCCGGTAGGCCATATCTCATCAAGACCGGCACCAAAACTGTACCCGGCACGCTTGATAAGTTGAAACACAAGGTCAACGTCAACACCATGGAAAAGATGGCAACGACGACCCTTGCCCTCAATGAAATTGGCGTCTGCAACCTAGAACTTGATGGCCCCATCGCATTTGCTCCGTACACGGAGAACCGTGAACTCGGTGCTTTCATTATTATCGACCGCTTCACCAATAACACCGTAGGGATGGGGCTGATAAAGTTTGCGCTCCGCCGTGCAGCTAACATTCATTGGCAAGCAATGGACGTGAATAAAGCGTCGCGCGCGGCAAAATCAAATCACAAGCCATCGGTTCTCTGGTTTACTGGATTGTCGGGTGCTGGAAAATCAACCATTGCCAATTTGGTTGAGAAAAAACTTCATGCCCTTGGCCACCTCACTTATCTACTTGACGGCGATAACGTGCGCCATGGCTTGAACCGTGATCTCGGTTTCACTGATGCTGACCGCGTTGAAAACATCCGCCGCGTGGCCGAGGTTTCCCGCCTCATGGTGGATGCTGGATTGATTGTGCTGGTGTCATTTATCTCGCCATTCCGCAATGAGCGGCTCATGGCCAGGGAGCGGGTAGAGGCTGACGAGTTCATCGAGATTTATGTCGATACGTCTTTGGCTGAAGCTGAAAAACGCGATGTGAAAGGCCTCTACGCCAAAGCACGGCGCGGCGAGATCAAGCACTTCACAGGAATTTCGTCACCCTACGAAGCACCAGAAAATCCAGAAATTCGCGTCGATACGGACAAGATTTCGGCGGAGCAAGCCGCAGAAGATATCGTGGAACATTTGATCAAAGCGGGAAGATTGGTTCGCTGAACATCTCTTCAGTTCGTCATTCCCGCGCAAGTGGTGTGACGGCTGGAGCAGTTCGAACTTTTTCTGTCTATACAACTCCAGTGAATCGCATTAGTCTATGCGAATGTCTACGATGCCGCTTTACGCGCAAATGAAGGATTACATCCTCGCCCATATCCAATCGGGTGAATGGCCAGTTGGCGCGCGGGTGCCGTCCGAGCATGAGCTAGTGGCAAAGTTTAAAGTAAGCCGCATGACGGCGAACCGCACTTTACGGGAATTAGCGGATGCAGGTTTGGTGCGCCGGGTTGCGGGTTCGGGGAGTTTTGTCGCCTCCCGACCAAAACCAGCATCCTCATTTGCTTTTTGCAATATCGCAGATGTGATTGCTGAAAACGGCAATATCTATAGCCAACAGAATAAAGCTGTAATCCAAATCACCGCAACGCCTGTGTTAGCGGATGCATTTGCCAGCCCAAAGGGGCTGCCGTTGTGTAATCTCAACATCATTCATTTTGAAAATCAAAAACCAATTCAAAGTGAAGAGGTTTTTGTCCGCATAGAATCTTTGCCTGATTTCGCTGCCCAAAACTTTAATACCACAACACCAGACACCTATTTGCAAACCGCGCTGAAGCCCGAAGAAATTGAGCAAACAATTGAGGCCACTATGCCGGATGCAATTATCCAGCGCGCACTGAATATTCGCAGCACCGAACCATGCTTAGCGCTTCGCTGCCGCTATTGGCATCACGGCATCATAGTCGCAATTACAACACTAATTTCACCAGCAAGTGGCTATCCACTGCGAAGCAGAATAAAGTTAGGTGACAGCAATTGACAGCACTTCAGGGTTTGAGGGTTCTTGATTTTACGCGTGTTCTAAGTGGTCCCTATTGCACCCAAATGTTGGCGGAGAACGGCGCTGATGTTATAAAAATTGAACCGCCAGCGGGCGATGATTACCGCCATATTGGTCCATTTTTACCTGATGATAGCAGCGCTCTTTTTGCCGCCGTCAACCGTGGCAAACGCAGCGTTACACTCGATTTAGGTAACCCCGCTGATTGTGCGATAGCGCACGCTCTTTCTGATCAAGCAGATATCGTGGTGGAGAATTTTCGGCCGGGCGTTGCCGATAAATTGGGTATTGGATTTAGCGCCTTAAATTCCCGCAACCCGAAACTCATTTACGCCAGCATTTCTGGCTTTGGCCAATTAGGTCCACTGGCAACACGCCCCGCTTACGATATCATCGTGCAAGCGATGAGTGGGATTATGTCTGTGACAGGTGCGCCCGATGGTCCACCCACATTAATCGGTGAATCGGTGGCCGACGTGGTCTCTGGGCTTTTTGCGTATTCCGCAATTGTGACTGCTTTGCACCAGCGTCATACAACAGGCCTTGGCCAACACCTTGATATCAGCATGTTGCAAAGCATGCTCCAACTGCAACCCCTTGTGGCCGCACGCCTCGTTGCAACCGGTTTTACGCCAACGCGCGTTGGTAATCGCCATCCACTATCGGCTCCTTTTGGCGCCTTTGAAGCCACCGACGGTACTTTCGTTTTAGCAGTTCTGAATGATAAACTTTTCAGGGCACTGACCGAAACGATAGGCCGACCTGAACTTTTTAAAAATCCACTATTTGCAACTGACCCTTTACGCCTCATCAATGAAGCAGCATTGCGGGCAGCTATAGAGAACTGGTCACGAAAACTTTTTGCCCGAGATGCGGTTGGCGCACTGCTTGCCGCTGGCGTTCCCGCAGCTGAAGTATTGGATGCAAAACAAGCCCAAGCCCATTTTGTCCCACGGGATCAAATATCATCTGCCCCCCAGCAAGACACTGATGGACCAGAAATTCGCCAGCACCCCAATCACGCATGGAAGCCCACATGACTCAATTTCGAAATAACCTTTTAGATACCGCTGTCATCAGCTCTGTAGCCCAATTTTGCCAAACAGTTTTAGCCCCAGAAGCCGCTAAAACTGACGCCTTATCGCGCTTTACCACGCATCACTTGCCAGACCTTAAAGCCATGGGAATCATGGGATTGAACCTGCCAAGTGAATATGGCGGCATGGGGCTTGATGCCTATACATTACTTGAGGCCATGGCGACGATTTCGGGAACCTGCGCGTCCACAGGCTCCATGGTTTCAGCGCATTTTTTAGCCAGCGATGCGATTAAATTTGGCGGCAGTGAAATCCAAAAAACGAGCTTGCTACCCCAACTGGCATCAGGTGAATTATTTGGCGCATTTGCGTTGACGGAACCGGGCGCTGGATCAAACCCCGCCGAAATGGCAACGATCGCAACCAAAGTTGGTGATCATTATCATATTAAAGGTACGAAGCATTTTATCTCAAACGCCGGTGCCGCCGATATTCTTGTGGTTTTTGCCAAGACTGATCCCACTGCGGGCGGCAAAGGCATTTCAGCATTTGTGGTCGAACGCAAGGAAGGCGGCGTTACAACCGGTCGCGCTGAACCCACTATGGGGCTTAAGGGTGCTCATGCTTTCGAATTAAGCATTGATGCTAAAGTTCCTGTTGCCAATCTTCTAGGTGATGAAGGCTCTGGTTTGCGCACCGCGATGAAAACCTTAGATGCCGGCCGTATTGATATTGCCATGTGTAGCGTTGGCATTGCCGAGGCCGCCTATTGTGCCACGGTTGAGTGGTTCAAAACCCATAAAGTAGGCCCCGTGGCACTGCATAGTTTTCAGGGCTTGCAATGGATGCTAGCGGATATGGCTGTTGATATTGCGGCCGCCCGCGGGCTCTGTCTTGAGGCCATTCGCAAGCGTGTGGCCGGAGAGCGTTATTCGTTAGAAGCGTCAATGGCAAAACTCTTTGCTTCGGAAATGGCAGGCCGCGTCACCGATAAGGCATTGCAAATGCATGGCGGTTACGGCTTCACGCAAAGCTTGCCGTTAGAGCGTTACGTGCGAGATGCCCGTATTATGCGGATTTATGAAGGTACGTCTGAAATTCAGCGCAACATTATTTCCAGAAGCCTTTTCATCGCATAATTAAGCCAACGCTTTGGCAATTGTATGACAGGCGGCAAGGGTTGCTTTCGAATAGGATGCATTCAAAAAATCGGGCCAGCTTGAAAGTTTCACCACGACAAGATCAGACGCATAATCAATCGCAATCATTTGACCAAAAACCCCAAGGCACATCATCATTTGTGTGTTCGGGCTCTCATGCCAAAACTTATTGTGATATCCCCCTTCATAAGGCGTTTCACCGGGCAACGGATCGCCATTGCCATAAGTGACATTGCCGCGCGTTTCGGCGACCCAACTTTCCGGCACAACGCCAGAACCATTCTTCAACATCATTTGACCAAAGCGCCCAAAATCGCGCAATGTTGCGTTAAAGCCACCTTCCGCGAGTGCGTAGCCAGCAGTATCAACGGTGAAGCTAGCACTTTCCTCACAGCCCAGTTTTTGCCAAATATGCAATGAAACTAGATCAGCTAATTTTTGGCCCGAAATCCGTTCCAAGATAAACGCTAAGACATCTGTTTCAATTGAGCGGTAAACAAATTTCGCGCCATGCGGGCGATTGGTTTTTTTCAAGCGCAATATCAATTGCCACACGTCAGGCGCCCATGAAAAAGCGGGGTCCGATCCCGGCGGAATGGGCTTCCAGCCACTGGCCACGTCAACTTGTCCCACTTCGGAATAAGGGTCAGTGTATTCTTCACTAAAGACCACACCCGTCGTCATATCAAGAACCTGCTGAACGGTAGCGCCGCGCCATGCGGTCACCTCTAGTTCGGGCAGATAGTCCGTCACTGGTTTTTTGGGATCAAGCGCACCGGAACTGACAAAAACGCCAGCCAATGCCCCAACCACCGATTTCGAAACCGATTGTGCGATGTGCAATGTGCGCGGTGTCATATCATTAAAGTAGCGCTCATAAATGATGTCACCGCGATGGATAACGAGAAAACCATCGGTAAAGGTTTCATTGAGCAAGCTTTCGAGAGTGGTAGGAAGACCCGCGCTAGAAGTTACGGCTAACTCACTGAGATCAACGCCACGCGCACCAAAAGCTGACACCGGACCAAGCCCTCGCCAGACTTCAGTTGTCGGCAACATTTCGCGCATATTCTGGAAGGCCCAGCGGTTCCATGGCGGGCGGTCCCAGTCAATTTGAGCAGGTCGTGTCATGTTTGGTCGTGGATCAGAATTGCGGAAGCTGGTCATTGCACCCTCTCAAAAAAATACCCCGGCAGTTTCCCACCGGGGCGAAGATTTCACAAGTTCTAGTTTACTTCAGAACTTCAGTCCAAATCTTGGAATAGATTTCCACGATGTCTGGGTTACAGGCTGGAATGAACTTTCCTTTGTCAGCGAGTTCTGCTGGAATGTTCACTTCACGTGCTGTGCGCATAGTATCATCCATGAATTTGTCCGATCCCTTAATACCATTGGCATAACGGGCGAACATTGAAAGCATAGCAGCGTTTTCTGGATCCATCATGAAGTTTTGGAACGCCTTCGCATTTTCAACATTTTTTGCGTCTTTCAGAACGACGAGATTGTCCATCCAGAGCACATAGCCTTCTTTGGGGTAACCATAGGACACTTTGTCATTGAGCAGCCGCGCGCGCAAAGTATTGCCATTCCAATCAAGTCCGGCCACGAGGTCACCCTTGGCGAATTTGTCTGTGGTGGAATAATCCATCGAAATCCACTTTGGCTTGGCGGCAACCAAAAGATCGCGCACTTTCTTCAACAGCACTTTATCGCCAGAGCAAGGTTCGCCACCTTGGTTCATGATCGCCAAAGCCATTACGTCGTTCATTTCAGGAACCACGTTGATCTTGCCAACGAGTTCTGGCGGTGGGTTGAAAACGATATCCGAGGTATCAACATCGCCAGAATAAACGGCGCGGCTGGCAACAACACCAGTCGTACCCCATTGCCACGGAACGCTATATTTGTGGCCAGCATCGTAAGGAACATCCAACCACTTAGGATCCAAGTTCTTGTAGTTTGGCATTTGGCTCGGATTGGTTTCGAGCAGAAGTCCTTCAGAAATCCAGATCGGTACAAAGTTGGCAGATGGTACAGCCATATCAAAACCATGACCGCCGGCGCGCACTTTGGCGAGCGCATCATCATTTGAATCATAGTCCGTGACCGTTACTTTCACGTCGTATTCTTTTTCAAATTTCACAACCATTTCGGGGCTGATATAGTTACCCCAGTTGTAAATTTGTAACTCGCCAGCGGCTTGTGCCATCGACGGCATCACAAACATCGCAGCACCCAGAAGGGCAGTCTTCAGTTTAAATTTCATGTCTTCGTCTCCCTTTATTTTTCTAAACTTTCTTCTTATTTACAAAGAAGAATATCGTCACGATGAATATCGACAGCATGAGAAACACCACCGATATGGCATTGATTTCAGGCGTTACAATACGCCGGATTTGACCCAGCATATAGGTAGGCAATGTTTCTTGACCGCCAGATTTAATGAAGTTAGTGATCACAACATCGTCAAGTGAAATGACGAAGGCTAGCATAAAGCCAGACAAAACTCCGGGCCATAACAGCGGCAAAGTAACCCGTTTAAAGGCTTGCCATGGGGTGGCGTAAAGATCGGCCGCTGCCCGCTCAAGCGTCAAGTCCATATTTTCTAACCGCGCCCGAATGGGCATATAAGCGAAAGGAATACAAAAAGCGGAGTGAGCGGCCATAATGTAACCAATCCCAGTGTAACCTGTCCAAATCTTGATTTTGGCAAAAACAATGAGTAGTGCGACCGCCGTAACAATTTCAGGAACCATCAATGGCTGATTGATAAACGCAAATTTGAAGGTCAGGCCCCGGTAGGGCTTCGTTCGCGTTGTGGCAATAGCAGCCATTGTGGCGCAGATGGTGGCTACTATCGCGGCTACAATGGCAATTTTCATGGAACGAATCGCTGCATCCATGACATCTTCATTATTCCATGCCGCCACAAACCAGCGGAGTGAAAACCCTTCCCAAATGGAAATCGACTGCCCCGCGTTAAAAGCGTAGGTCGCCATCGTGAGGATAGGCAAATAAAGAAACACAAACGTAGCAATCGCAATCGCTGTGAAGCCCGGCATGCTCTTAATGTTAAAGCCTTTAGCCATGACCAATTCCTGACTTGGTTGCATTGCGCACGTAAACCAACAGCGCAACCATAACAATTGCCATCAATGTAATTGAAAGTGCGGACCCTAATGGCCAATTGCGCAAAGAGCTAAACTGCAGTTCAATGAGGTTACCCAGCATTAGAATCTTACCGCCTCCCAACATGCGGGGTGCAACATAAGCCCCGAGGGCTGGAATGAAAACCAGAATGGAACCCGCCACAATACCGGGCATTACCAAAGGCATAATAATTTTCCGCAACACCTGAAACTTGGTGGCGTAAAGATCATAGCCTGCTTCAACCAATCTGAAATCCATGCGTTCCATGCTGGCATAGAGCGGCAAAACCATGAGCGGCAGATAGACATAAGCCATTCCGAGCATCACGGCAAAATTCGTGAACATCAATTGCACTGGGCCATCCGTTAATCCGGTACCTTGAAGAACTGTATTCACCAAGCCTTCATTGCGGATCAATTCTTGAATTGCAAATGTACGGATCAACACGTTGGTCCAGAACGGAATGGTAATCAGGAACAACCAAATATCGCGCCGGTGCTCAGCACGCGTTGCGATGAAATAAGCGGTTGGAAAACCAAGGATCAGGGCCACAATCGTTGTCAAAAGCGAAAGAACAACCGAGCGTCCAAGAACCAACATATGCGTATCAGCAAACGTGATCGTCTCATCAAAAATATCACGTTTGAAGAAAACCTCAAACCAACCCTCTGATGAAAACTGCCAGGCTTTCACATCGCCATAATCGCCTTTTTCGAAAAAAGAGTACAAAAACACCACAAAAAGCGGCCCGATGGCGGCAAGAAAAATCAGGATCAATGATGGGGAAGCCAACATCCAACGGCTTCGAATATCGCGCTTCTCTTCTCTGTCAATTACATCTTGTGCAGCAGACATTGTTGTTAATCCCGCAAGACTTGGGCAGTGCCCGGCGACAGCGCAATGCCAACATCTGCTCCTGCGGCAAAACTATGATCCACGCCCATGCTATTTTGCTGGCGCACAATAAAAGCCTCACCATCGCTTAAGCGCACATGGAAGTGTGTGTCCGTGCCGAAGTAAACCACATTCTCAAGCTTCCCTTTGAGGACTGAGGTTTTCGTAGGCTTGGTCAATTGCGCATGTTCCGGACGAACAACAACGGTGACTTTACCAGTCGATTTCAACCCTTCAGGAATGCTGGCTTCCAACAACCCACCGGACGACAATTTTACATGCGCCACACCCTTGGAGATTTTCTGAATTTCAGCATTGAGGAAATTGGTTTCACCAATGAAGTCAGCCACAAAGCGATCCGCCGGACGATCATAAATATCATGCGGACCACCCACTTGCAGAATTTTACCCTTGGACATCACCGCAATCCGGTCCGACATTGTCAGCGCTTCTTCTTGATCATGGGTCACGAATATAAAAGTAATCCCAGTTTCAAGCTGCAAACGCTTCAGCTCAATCTGCATTTCTTTGCGGAGTTTGTAATCCAAAGCAGAGAGCGGCTCATCAAGCAGCAAGACCTTGGGCTTAGGAGCCAAAGCCCGCGCCAAGGCCACACGCTGCTGTTGACCACCAGAAATCTGGCTGGTTTTACGGTCCTTCATCGGCTCCATCTGCACGAGCTTCAGCATCTCTGCCACTCGCGCATCAATTTCGGCTTTTGGTCTTCCCAACATTTCCAAGCCAAAACCGATATTTTGCGCAACCGTCATATGCGGAAACAAGGCGTAGTTCTGGAAGACTATGCCCGCCCCGCGCTCGTTGGGCGCCAGGTCGTCCACTACCTGCCCGCCGATGGCGACGTGGCCCTCGCTCTGCCGGAGCAGCCCGGCGATGATCCGCAACAGAGTTGTCTTGCCGCAACCGCTGGGTCCCAGCAGCGCGGCGAGTTCTCCGGGGCGAATCGCGAGGGTGACATCGTTGACGGCCGTGACGTCACCGAATCGATGCGTGAGATGGGTAACGGCTAGTGCAGCGCCGAGCTCGTGCGCGCCGGGAACCTCCGTCCCGCGTTGCGCGGTCTGGACGTCCACCGGCTATCGTTTGACTTCGCGATTGAATCGATCGATGTATTCGGAGCGGCGCGGCGTCAGCTTCACCCAGTCCACGGTATGGATCGCGGCCAGCGCGGCCGCGTCCTTGACGTATTGTTGGATGCCCGGGCTCAGCGGCACCTTGGAGTTCGTGGGCACGAGGAAGTAAGGCTTGTCAG
>JAYUOP010000104.1:0-30354 GCA_043760745.1 Hyphomicrobiales bacterium | reverse complement strand
GGGTTCGGATTCAACCTTTGCTTCATCGCCTAAATCGGCGCGGACTTTGTTGAGGATTTTATGACCCAATTCTTGGTGCGCCATTTCGCGACCGCGGAACCGCAAAGTGATCTTCACCTTGTCGCCATCGTCAAAAAAGCGGCGAATGGCTTTCAATTTCACTTCATAATCATGGTCATCGATCATCGGGCGCATCTTGATTTCTTTAATCTCGATGACCTTTTGCTTCTTGCGGGCTTCGGCAGCCTTCTTTTGTTCTTGGAATTTGAATTTGCCATAATCAAGGATCTTAGCCACGGGCGGCTTTGCATCTGGTGATACTTCAACCAGATCAAGGTTAGCCTCTTCCGCCATCATCATGGCTTGGCGGGTAGGAACCACGCCGATGTTTTCACCTTCGGCATTGATCAATCGCACTTCGCGCGAATCGATTCTATGGTTGATCTTGTGACCTTCTTCTTTTGGAGTGGGGGCGGCGCTCCGATTAACTGTTGGCCTCCTGGGTGGTATGCTCAAGTGGTTTTATTCTCCTAATTGGGCAAATGCTGGGTTATTCCAGTGATTTGCTAAGCAAAGCCATAGCGCGAATTGCCAAACTATGAAACACCCAATTGGCAACTCATGTGATATGTGGTTTTTGAGTTATAAACGGGGGCAAACTGCAAATGTCATTACCTGATTTTGAACCATGCCCAACGGGCGATGATTTAGCCTATTTGAGAGACGGTAGCGGCGAGGATGTTGGCCGTACCGGGTTTTTCTGGCTTGGCGGCTTTATGTCAAATATGCGGGGCGCGAAAGCCGAAGCAATAGCCGATCTTGCCCGCAGTGCCAGACGGCCAAATTTGCGCTTTGATTATTCGGGCCACGGCGAATCAACTGGCATGTTTGCTGATGGCACAATCACACTTTGGCTTGAACAAGCCATTCACATGTTTCTGCGCTCAACCGGAAAACGCATCATCATCGGTTCCAGCATGGGCGGTTGGTTGGCCTTGTTATTAATCAGAGCTTTGCAAAAAGATGATCCAACAGCATTCAAGCGTATTGCCGGGTTAGTGTTGATCGCCCCCGCCACCGATATGACGCGTAGCCTGATGTGGGACAAATTTCCGCTTGCCATGAAAAATGAAATCAAAAATCGAGGCTTTGCGCTTCAGCCATCAGGCTATGGCGAGCCTTACACCATCACGGGCAAATTGATTGAAGATGGTGAGCGACATATTCTCTTGGCCAAAGGCATAAGCGTTACTTGCCCGGTTCGCATATTGACCGGCAGCGCAGATGCCGATGTGCCGCCCGCCCACGCGATCAAGACGTTTGAAGCCTTGCGCGGACCGAACGTAACGCTGAGTTTTATCAAAGGCGGCGATCATCGCCTCTCAAGCCCAACCGAATTAAACCTGATCCGCGAAACCGTATTGCGCCTCGCTGAGCGGGCTGACGGGATTAACGTTTGAGCGTTTTAAGAATGGAAGCAAGTCCTTCGCGATAGGTTGGATATTGAAACTGATATTCTAACTCCTGCTTCACGCGATCATTTCGCGTGCGCTTGCTATCAGCATAAAAACTTCGCGCCATAGGAGAAAGTTCAGCCTCCGCAAAAGGTGTTTCTGGCGGCGGCTCAATACCTAGCATTTGAGCAGCATGCAAAACCACATCTTGCGGCGGACAAGGTAAATCATCTGCAACATTATAGCTGCGACCAGGGTTTGGCTTCGCAATTGAAGCCTCAAGAACGCCCGCAATATCGCCCACATGAATACGGCTGAAAATCTGATTTTCTTTGATGACGCGTTTTGCCGTGCTGCTTAACAGGCTTTCAAACACATTGCGCCCCGGGCCATAAATGCCAGCCAAGCGAAACACATGAACCGGCACTTGATGTGAGCGCCAGAGTGCAAGCCACTCCGCTTCCGCCGTGACCCGCCGCGCACCACGCTCAGTGTTCGGTGTAAGCGGTGTTTCCTCATCAATCCACGCGCCATTATGATCGCCATAAACCCCAGTCGTCGAAAGATATGCGACCCATTGCACATGGGTTGCCACTTTTTTTAACGTATCAGAAAATCGTAAAAGTATCGGATCGCCTTTAGCGTCTGGTGGAGCCGAGGACACAACATGGGTAACGGTTTCTGGAATTGTTTTAAGGTCGTCAAGCACAACGCCCTCGTAACCCAATTTTGAGATTTTTGCTGCTCCCTCGGCGCTGCGACTGGTTCCGGTCACGCGCCATTGTGCGGGGTCAAGCCGCGCACTCAACGCTTCTGCAGAAAAGCCAAAACCAAAACAGAGGAGGTGGTTCATTGTTGGTTCCATTCTTGCTTCACTGCAATATCTTGCTCGGCGGCTAAATGCTGAGCCCGACAGGCTATAAAATCGACAGGTTGCATTATTTGTTTGAGCGCCCAAACCGCCATGGCGCGGATCATTTCGGAAGGGTCAGAAAGATGAGCACCAATCGCCGATTGCAAAGTGTCATCCCCGCTATTGCCTGCTGCGATCAATACATTTCGGATGAACCGATCGCGACCAATCCGCTTAACCGGTGATCCCGAAAACAAAGCGCGAAACGTTGTATCATTCAAAGCGAGTAAATCCTGTAAAGATGGACTAATCAAGTCAGCCCGCGCTTGCAATTTTATCTCTTGTGCAACCGCTGCAAATTTATTCCATGGACAAATCGCTAAGCAATCATCGCAACCATAAATCCGGTTGCCCATGGGTTTCCGAAACTCTTCCGCAATATGGCCCTTATGCTCAATCGTAAGGTAAGAAATGCACCGTCGCGCATCAATTTTATGGGGCTCAGGAAATGCCTGTGTTGGACAAATATCAAGGCACGCTCGACACGATCCACAATGATTGGTTTCGGGCTGATCAGCAGGCAATTTATGGGTTGTCAGCATTGCGCCCAAGAAGAACCAAGACCCCAATTCGCGCGACACCAAATTGGTGTGTTTTCCCTGCCAACCCAATCCCGCTTGCGCCGCCAACGGTTTTTCCATGAGCGGTGCCGTATCAACAAAAACCTTTACTTCACCACCTGTCCGTCTGGCAAACCAAGTTGCAAGATTTTTGAGTTTTCCTTTGATCAGATCATGATAATCGCGGTTCAAAGCATAAGTGGAAATGACACCTGTGTCGCGTACTCTCAAGCGCTGAAACGGATCCAAGCCTTGCCCATAATTCATTGCAAAAATAATTGCTGATTTTGCTTCCGGCCAAAGATGAGTTGGTGCACAACGTCGTTCCAAGGTTTCTGCCAGCCAAGCCATGTCACCATTAAAACCCGCTGCAATCGAACCCCTTAATTCATCAGCATAGTTTTGTGAGACAGAAACATCTGCGATATGCACTGCACTAAAGCCCGCTGCGATTGAGCGCGACTTTAACGCCTCAGAAATCGAGATCGGCATAGGATGCAAGAGGCGGCATGCCGCGCACCGTATCAGCCAAGAGCAGTCGGAAAGATGGCCTCGATTTAATCCGCTGATACCAACTCTTGGCCACTGGGTAATCTGTCCACGGAACATCGCCTAAATAATCAATCACCGACAGATGTGCCGCTGCTGCTAAATCGGCAATAGAGAGATGTTCTCCTGCCAACCATGAGCGATGATCTGTAAGGCTGCCGATGTACTCGAGATGATCGCGCAAGCGCTGCAAGCCATAGCGCACGCGGGCCATATCGGGTGCTCCGCCACCCATTTCCCTAGTTAAAAACCGTCGGATAATTTTTTCGGTAATCACCGGCTCGGAAACCTCAGAGTAAAATTTCGTATCAAACCACCCCGTGAGCCTTCGCACCTCAGCTCTGGCACTCGCTGATCCCGGAATAAGGCTTGTGGGATTGCCACAGGTTTCCTCGAGATACTCCGTCATTGCCTCAACGCCCGATACGGGTGCGCCGCCGTCTTCAATAAAAACCGGCACCGTTCCAGCTGGGTTGAGTTCAAAAATCGCGGCACTCGGCGCCCAAGGTCGCTCATCTATCACATCATAAGCCACGCCATATTCAGCGAGAGACAATCGAAAGCGACGGCTAAAAGGGTCTAGTGTAAAATGAAGCAATTTTGGCATGATGACTTAGGCCATAGCGCGAAAATGCAACGAGGGAAAGACTATTGCTGTTGGCAACTCAGCGGTTTAAGAACGCGCTTGCAACTCTCTAACTTATTGCTGCCGGGGATTTTGAATGCCAATTGAACAAGTGATCGTGCTGGCCCTCATTCAGGGCATTACCGAGTTTTTGCCGATCTCCTCTTCTGGTCATTTGATCCTTGTACCCGCTTTAACGGGTTGGCCTGACCAAGGCGTTGTGACGGATATGGTGACCAATGTGGGAACCCTGATGGCCGTCATCATGTATTTTTGGCGGGATGTTTTGCACATTCTCTATGGCTGCTGGGATGTTTTGTGCCGCCGCTTTACGTTAAATAGCCGTTTGGCTATCAATATTGCGATTGGCACCATTCCGATTTTGCTGGTTGGTATTTTGCTCAAAATAACCCACCTCGATGAGTATATTAGAAGCCCGCTCCTGGTCGCTATTAATGCCATCGTCTTCGGTATCCTGCTTTATGCGGCCGATGCCTATGGTCTGATGAAACGCACTATGCAGGATTTGAATTGGAAGTCCGCGCTGATCATTGGTATCGCCCAATCGTTTGCTTTGAGCCCTGGCACCAGCCGATCAGGTGTGACTATGACCGCAGGCCGCGCTCTCGGCTTTAACCGCAGTGAAGCCGCGCGCTTTTCTTTTCTCCTCTCGATTCCTGCCAATGGAGCGGCATCAGTTTTTGTTATTGGTGACGCCATAAACTCCGGTCAAACCATAACCTCCGCGGTAATTATCACCGGCATTCTCACTTTTTTCATCGCACTCGGCACGATTGCCATCCTGATGCAAATGATCAAGACAGTGAGCTTTTTGCCGTTTGTAATCTACCGCGTAATTTTAGGTGGTGCTTTACTCGGACTGATTTATTCCGGCATGCCCTTAGGGGCGGTGAACTGACCAGCAGCGCGGAAGCGATAAAGATAGCTTGGCACAATGCTTTCTAAAGATTGCGCTTTAATGCCGAGGCCCAACAAATCGCGACCGGTTTTTGTTGCCAGCTCACTCACCACATTGTCGGATTCTAAGAGCCGAACCTGATCAAGCGTCAGGGGTGGTTTTGGTAAAATGCTGAAAATTGAACCCAAGAGTTTTGCGGCACCCCATGGTAGCGGCAAAAGCAAACGCTTGCGTTGGATCGTATCAAGAGTGAATTGCAAAAGCTGTTTGAAGCTCCGGCGTTCTGGTCCACCCAATTCATAAGTTTTACCATCCGCAATCCCACGCTCAACCAATTCCGCAATCGCCTCGGCCACATCGCCCACATAAACCGGTTGGAACACCGTGTGGCCGCCACCAATTAAAGGCAAAGCAGGCGCAAATTTCGCCATTTCGGCAAACTGATTAAAGAAATTGTCTTCGGGTCCGAAAACAATTGATGGCCGAATAATAATCGCACCCGGAAAGCCGGCCTTCGCGCCCGCCTCGCCAGCAGCCTTCGACTTCGCATAGTCACTCGGACTTTCAGCGTCAGCACCAATTGCCGACATGTGAATGTAGACACTTGCGCCTTTCGCTTTTGCCGCTTTTGCCGATGCTGCGGCCCCAAACACATGTACCGCATCAAACGACTGCGCACCCGCGCTAAACAAAACGCCCGTTAAATTGATAACAGCCGTTGCGCCATCACAGGCCGCTTCCAACGATTTTGGAAACCGCACATTGGCTTGCACGGGCATCACTTGGCCGGTACTGCCCATGGGTTGCATGTGGCCCGCTAAATCTGGTCTGCGGCAGGCAACGCGCACGCGGTAGCCGCGTTTTGCGAGTGCCCGCACCACATGCCGCCCAACAAAACCTGAGCCACCAATAACGGTTACAATCTTTTCTGCATTTTCATTCGCCATGGTGGCTCACCCAGTCTCTAAGAGTTATTCCCATATGCTTTTAGCCAAGCAAGTGGTGCTTTGCAAAGTGGCCTTGGTGTCTCAGCATCTCATTGACAATTCATGCCTCCCCCCGTTATGAGACGCAACCATAAGCCCTGATGGCGGAATTGGTAGACGCGCACGGTTCAGGTCCGTGTACTGAAAGGTGTGGAGGTTCGAGTCCTCTTCAGGGCACCACATAATTTTGTTGTCGGATAGGGTGCGCCATGGCCATGAAGCTTTATAAGGGCGATCTGCCCGCTGGAATTGATTTTGGTGCGTCGGTTGCCATTGATACGGAAACCCTTGGTCTGCTGCCCCACCGCGATAAGCTATGCCTCGTGCAACTATCTTCCGGCGACGGCAATGTGCATATGGTGCAGATGGACCGCAGCAATTATGACGCGCCCAATCTCAAAGCTTTGTTGCTGGATCCAAAAATCACCAAGATTTTTCACTTCGCCCGCTTTGACGTGGCCGTGCTGAAGCAATATCTCGGTGTCGACACATTTCCACTTTATTGCACCAAGATTGCCTCGAAGCTGACCCGTACCTACACGGATCGCCACGGCTTGAAAGATTTGGTCCGCGAATTGCTCGGTATTGAAATGAACAAGTTGCAGCAAAGTTCCGACTGGGGTGCGCATGTTTTGAGTGATGCGCAAAAGCAATATGCAGCGTCCGATGTTTTGTACCTGCATGAATTGAAAACCAGGTTGGACCAAATGTTGGTGCGTGAAGGCCGTGAGGCCATGGCAAAATCTTGCTTTGACTTTATCCCAACCCGCTCAGGTCTGGATTTGGCAGGGTGGACAGAAGAAGATGTCTTCGCTCACTGATCGCAACATTGGTCTTATCGCTGCCCGGCAAAACCGCGCGATAGCGGCAGGGGCTCGCGCTCAACGCGCCAGAACACTGAGCTTTGTGATCGCAGGGTTGGGCCTTGCTTTGGTTGGATTTTTTCTTATTCAGGCCGGGTTCTTTGGTAAGTTAGCGCCGACCGAAGTGGGTGTTGTCGTTAAGCCAGAAATGCCAGAACAGGCGGTCGCAAATTCTGCCGAAATCACCGGGCTTGACCAAAACAATCAGCCATTTTCAATTACTTCATCTAAGAGCTATCAAGATAAAACAACCGCGTCCTTGGTCCATTTAGAAACAGCAAAAGCAGATGTCATGCGGCTAAATGGATCTGTGATCAAAGTTATTGCGTTAAAAGCCGATTACGATTCAGAAACGGCATTGCTTGATATGGCTGGCAGCGTCACTCTTGCCGAAACCAACCGCTTTGTGGCAACAATGGATCGTGCTCAATTGAATTTAAAAACCAAAGCATTTATCAGCCAAACGCCAGTTCACGTGACCACCGATACGGCAACGATTGACGCCCAAACCATGGTCGTGAGTGAAGACGGCACCAAGATTAAGTTTACCGGCCAAGTAAAATATCGTTTGAATGGCGATACGCCAACAGGAGACACCCCATGATTTTGCGACCAATGATTTTTACGAGCTTAGCTATCGCTTTTATGGCGCTCCCAGCACTTGCTAAAGAGGCCGTAAATATTGAGGCTGGCGAAATGGAAATTTTGGCCTCAGAAAACCGGACAATTTTTCGTGGTGACGTCGTCGTCTTGCGCGGTGGCGATCGCATTCAATGTGAAAACCTTGTGGTGACCAATCAGGATGTGAAGCAACCAGACGGCACAATGAAATCGGAAGCGAGCTTGCTTGATGCCAAAGGCAATGTCCGCATTACCACCAAATCACAAGTGATCACTGGCTCTGCTGCCAAGATGAACTTGGTGACTGAAATGCTGGTAGTCACCGGCAATGCCAAAGTGGTGCAAGGCTCAACGGTCGTTAAAGGCGAAAAAATCACAATTGATCTGGCCACGAAAAATACCACAATTTCGGGCGGACGGGTCAAAGGCAGCTTTGTTCCGAAGTGAATGATGCCCAGCTCAAACACCTCATTCATGCAATATTAAGATAAATAGGTCCTTATGACATTCACGCAAGATGGTGGAAATGGATCACGGCCAAGGCTCGGCGCAGCGCGTATTGCTCCGCCAAGACAGGCTATTCGCGCAGATTTGGCACAATCGCCAATGACAACGCGAAAAATCCCGCAAACCCAAGCGATGGAAGGCTTAGTCGTTGAGGCACTTGCCAAAGCGTATAAACGCCGCCCCGTCGTGAAGGATGTGTCGCTCACTTTAAGGCGTGGTGAAGCTGTTGGCCTGTTGGGCCCAAATGGCGCTGGTAAAACCACGGTGTTCTATATGATCACCGGATTACTGGCAGCCGACCGGGGCACGATAAAGCTCGATGGCGTCGATATAACCAATCTGCCGATTTATCAGCGGGCCAGATTGGGTATTGGTTACTTGCCTCAGGAAAGTTCGATTTTTCGGGGGCTAACGGTGGAAGAAAATCTCCGTGCGGTGTTGGAGCTCAGTGAGCCCAGCGAGGCCGAGCGGAAGCGTGTGTTGCGTGAGTTGTTTGATGAGTTCTCGATCTCCCATATCCGGCATGCGCCGGCTGTTGCACTATCTGGCGGAGAGCGTCGCCGGGTGGAAATTGCCAGAGCCCTTGCCACCAAACCCCAGTTTATCCTCCTCGACGAGCCCTTCGCCGGAATTGACCCGATTGCAATCGGTGATATTCGCACATTGGTGCGACAGCTCACCGCTCGGGGAATCGGGGTGCTTATTACGGATCACAATGTACGAGAAACCCTCGACATTATCGACCGCGCGCTCATCATTCATGAAGGCAAGGTTTTAACCTCTGGCACCCCGCATGACATTGTTAATCACCCAGATGTCAGAAGATATTATCTCGGCGAAGAGTTCTCTCTTTAGTCTAAAAAAGGTCGTGCGCTAATGGCCCTCGGCATGCGCATGGACATGCGTCAAGGCCAGTCTTTGGTCATGACCCCGCAATTGCAACAGGCTATTAAGCTCTTGCAAATGTCTAATATTGATTTGCAAGCCTTCGTTGATTCCGAACTCGAAAGTAACCCGCTGCTTGAGCGCGATGAAAAACAAGACACTGAGCGAAGAGAGGCTGAAAAGCCTGTTGAAACCATCGTCGCCGATGATACAGTGTCCTCGCTAGCCCAAGATATGTCGCAAGAAGACCGGGTGCAAACCCTTGATACCGATCTTGATAATGTCTACGCGGATGAAGCCAAAGCTGACAGCGATAGCCGCAGTGCCGCAGGTTCCAGCGACAATCTGTGGTCCGATACCAAATCTGGTTCTGGCCTTTCCCTTGATAATGACGATTACGATTTTGCTGCAACCCTGACCCGCAAAGCAACCTTAGCCGAACACTTGACGGATCAACTCAATATTCAATCGATGTCCGAGGCCGATAAACTAATTGGCCATCAACTCATCGGCATGGTCAATGAAGCGGGCTACTTGACTGCTGATATCGCTAGCATCGCAGAGGCCATGGGAACAGAACCTGCCCATGTTGAGCGGGTTTTGGCGGCAGTTCAGAATTTTGATCCAGCGGGATGTTTCGCGAAGGATCTCGCAGATTGCTTGGCACTGCAACTTAAAGAGTTAGACCGATTTGATCCTGCCATGGCTACACTTCTTGCCAATTTGCCCCTCGTTGCAAAGCGCGATTTTCAAACTTTAAAAAATCTGTGCAAAGTGGATATGGACGATATTCGCGATATGGTTTTGGAACTGCGGAAGCTCAATCCAAAGCCAGGCCACGCCTTTGGTTCGGATCCTGTAATGCCCGTCGTGCCAGATGTTTTTGTCCGCGCCGCACGCGATGGCTCCTGGGCCGTCGAATTGAACAACGACACTCTGCCTAAAGTATTGGTGAACAATCAGTATTCAGTCAACGTTGCGCGCGGGGCCAAAGCCACGCAAGATAAACAGTTCATGGCAGAAGCGCATGCCAATGCCACTTGGCTCGTTAAAAGCTTGGACCAGCGCGCCAAAACAATTCTGAAAGTGGCCCGCGAGATCGTCACGCAACAAGATGCGTTTCTGGTTCTCGGTGTTCAACATTTGCGCCCTATCAGCTTGAAGACGGTGGCAGAAGCAATTGAAATGCACGAGTCCACGGTTAGTCGAGTGACGTCAAATAAATACATGTCCACACCGCGCGGCACCTTTGAGCTCAAATATTTTTTCACAACAGCAATTGCATCGTCAAATACGGATGGTGACAGTCATTCCTCCGAATCTGTGCGTCACCGGATCAAAGAGATGATTGATGCCGAAACCCCGGATGCTGTTCTGTCAGATGATACAATCGTCACCATGTTACAAAAGGATGGTGTTGAAATTGCCCGGCGCACCGTCGCCAAATACCGCGAATCGCTAGGGTTAGCTTCATCCGTGCAGCGCCGCCGTGAAACCAAGGTAAAGCTTTGATTTTATCCACGTAATTTTTTAACCGTTGACGAAAACACAAGTCGCGCCCATGTTTATAGGCATAGCAAGTGAGGAGGGTTTTTCACACTATGCAGATCAAGATTACGGGTAAACACCTCGACATCGGTACCGCACTCAGAACCCATATTGATGAGCGCTTACAATCATTCAAACTGAAATACTTTGAAGGCACGGTTCACGCTGCAGTGATCTTGGAAAAACAGCACGGCAAGTTTCACACTGATTGTACATTGCATTTAGCAACGGGGTTAGTGCTCCAAGCCCAAGGCAATGGTGCTGAAGCGTTCGCGTGTTTTGATGCCGCCGCTCATCACTTAGAAAAGCAATTAAAGCGCTACAAGAACCGCCTCAAAGATCACCATAAACAGCGCCGGGAACCGGTATCTTTCATGGATGCGCAAAGCTTTGTCATTCAAGCGGAAAGCCATGATGAGGATGATGAACCAGCAGGCTTGAATCCCGTGGTTATCGCCGAATCAGTCGCTTCCGTGCCTGAGCTTTCAGTTGGCGAAGCGGTTATGCAGCTGGATTTATCAACAATTCCCTTTGTTTTGTTTCGAAACTCGCGGGGCGGTCAAGTCAGCGTGGTTTATCGTCGTGTGGATGGCAATATCGGATGGGTTGATCCCCGGCCCACAAGCGCCTAAGAGGCGCTGAGAATGACAGCACTTCACTTGGCGTGCTAACCTATTTTGAGAGCTGCGACGAAATATGAACCTTGCAGAAATAATTGATGCCCGCGCTGTGCTGCCCCATCTTAAAGCGCAGAACAAAAAACACCTTCTCCAGGAATTGTCGCAGGCCATGGCAAGTCTGGTGGCCATTGATCACCGGATTATTTTTGAAACTTTGCACACCCGCGAAAAACTGGGCTCAACCGGTATTGGCCATGGCATTGCTATTCCACATGGCAAATTGTCGTCGATCAACCGTGTCTATGGTCTATTTGCACGGTTAAGCACGCCTATTGCTTATGATAGCGTGGACGGTGAACCGGTTGATTTGGTGTTTGTGTTGTTAGCACCTGATCATGCTGGCGCTGACCATCTGAAAGCATTGGCGCGCATCTCGCGTCTGTTGCGGGAAAAAGAAACCATTGCCAAATTGCGTGGCACGGATAGCGCCGAAGGGCTCTATGCGATACTGACCGAACCCACCGCCACAGCAAACGCCGCTTAATCAGCGTCAGTGCAAACTGATGGCGATAAGGTCATGTTCTTCAGCGCTATCTTCGGCCATTTGTAACGTGCCCGAAACTGATATCGGTTGCCCCGTAGCGTTAAACAAACAAAACAGTTTGGCGTCTGGCGGCACTTGGGCCAAGGCGGCGGGACCAACAATCTTCGCCACATCACGGCTTGCCATTTCCCGAATGTAAGACAAAGCCCCCGCTCCCAATTGGGCAAGCTCTTCTCGGCTTAATGCAAACTCATGGGCCATTTTTATTCCTCAATCTCAACGTTACGAATAGTGCTCGTGGGCTCTGGGCGTTGCAAGTTAATAGCGAGTAACCCATTGGCCAAATGCGCACTCATAACATCCATGCCATCTGCCAACACGAAAGCTTTATGAAACTGCCGACCGGCGATCCCGCGGTGCAGATAATCGCGTGGTTGATCGTCGCGGGTGCGGCCTCGAATATTCAATTGATTATTCTCAATCGTCACTTCTAAATCTTCGCGCAGGAAACCGGCCACCGCTATCGAAATGCGAATGGTTTCGGGGGTATTTTCCGAAGCTGTCAATCGTTCAATGTTGTAGGGTGGATAGCCCTCGCCAGAAGTCTTTATCGCACGCTCCAGCAAACGCTCCAAATCGTCAAAACCCAAAAGCAAGGGCGAAGAAAATACCGATACGCGCGTCATGTTTCTGTGCCCTTGAACTTTAAGCGGCGGTTAAGGGCTTCAGCCCGACTGGCACTGACGCCCGAAACCTCATATGAGGAGAAGGCATTGCGCTTTCAAGGGGATAAAATGTCAAACTGGTCTGAAAAAACGATCCTTGTTGTGGGCGGCGCGGGCGGCTTAGGTCGCGCCATTGCAGAGGCCTTCACAGTAGCGGGTGCCGATATCATGATTGCCGATCAATCGGAAGGAACACCTCAAAAAGGAACCTCATTCGTATCCTGCGATGTGCGCCAACCCCTGAGTTGCTCAAAAACAATAGCTGCAACAATTGCTAAATTCGGTCGGCTAGATTGCCTCGTGAATGCAGCAGGCGTATGGGTCGAGGGCGAAAGTTCCACTATGACAGAAAACCAATGGGATCTCGTCATAGATGTCAATCTCAAGGGCACTTTTTTCATGTGCAGCAGCGCCATTCCCGAGCTGATCAAAACCCATGGTCAAATTATCAACATTGCCTCAGACGCAGGCTTAATGGGCAATGCTGGCGCTGCAATTTATTGTGCGTCAAAAGGTGGTGTAGTCTTGCTCACCAAGGCCTTGGCCTTAGAACTAGCTTCACAAGGTGTTCGTGTGAACGCCATTTGCCCCTGTGACATCGAAACCCCAATGCTTCGAGGTCAAGCAGAGGTCTACGGCGGCGGCGATCCGGAAAGCTATCGCGCTGCTTTGCACAAGAACTACCCGCAAGGTGCGGCCACCCGCTTTGCCACGCCGACAGAAATTGCCAAGTTTATTTTGGCTATTGCTTCACCCGATTTTCAGCCTTTAACGGGGGCCGCACTCTCAATTGATTTTGGCACCACGGCTGGGCGTTAGTCATACAACAAAGTGCACTTGCAAATGACAGAGATTTAGCGTCAATTACATCAAGGCTTGATCAGCCGGTCAAAAAATCAGGGAGTTATCATATGATCAAGAAATTACTCGCAACCGCCGCAATGTCCGCATTGATGGCTGTTTCTGCATTTGCTGCTGACGATAAGCCAGCCATTGTTTTCGATATTGGCGGCAAGTTCGACAAGTCGTTCAACGAATCTATGTTCAATGGTTCGGAAAAATTCAAAACCGAATCCGGTGTGGCTTACGGCGAATTTGAAATCGCCAACGAAGCCCAGCGCGAACAAGCCATCCGCAAATTTGCCGATGAAGGCTACAGCCCAATTATTGCCGCTGGATTTGCCCAAGCAGCAGCCGTTGAAAAAGTTGCGAAAGAATATCCAGATTTGAAGTTTGCCATTGTTGACATGGTCGTTGATTTGCCAAACGTGCAATCAATTGTGTTCAAAGAGCAAGAAGGCTCATACCTCGTGGGCATGCTCGCTGGTATGGCATCGAAGTCTGGCAAAGTTGGTTTTGTTGGCGGCATGGACATTCCATTGATCCGTCGCTTTGGCTGTGGCTATGCCCAAGGCGTAAAAGCAGTGAAAGCTGATGCCACCGTTTTCCAAAACATGACCGGTGATACTGGTGCTGCTTGGAACGATCCGGTTAAGGGCGGCGAAATCACTAAGGGCCAAATGGCGCAAGGTGCTGACGTTGTGTTTGCCGCAGCAGGGGCAACTGGCCTTGGTGTGCTGCAAGCCGCAGCCGATGGTGGTGCACTTTCAATTGGTGTTGACGCCAACCAAAACCACTTGCATCCCGGCAAGGTTCTGACCTCTATGCTGAAGCGCGTAGACGTTGCCGTTTACAATGTGATGAAGTCTGGCAAGGACGGCACTTTCAAGCCCGGTATCCAAGCTTTGGGTCTTGCTGAAGATGGCGTTGGTTATGCCATTGACGACAACAACAAAGCTCTCGTTTCCGCTGAAATGATGGCCGCTGTTGAAAAAGCCAAAGCTGACATCATCGCAGGCACAGTAAAAGTCCATGACTTCATGGAAGATTCAAAGTGCCCCGTTGAATAAGTAATCTAACAACTTCCCTTCCCCCCTCGCGGGGGAAGGTGGCGCATCGCGCCGGATGAGGGGGGCGTTCTGCATGCGTAGTTCTCCCCTCATCCGTCTCGCGTCTACGCCGCGATCCACCTTCTCCCACAAGGGGCGAAGGTTAAGAGGCCTTCGATGACGACCAACCCATCCCCAGCCATTGAACTCATCGGCATCGATAAACGTTTTGGCGCTGTGCATGCCAATAAGGATGTGACGCTGTCCATTGGCCGTGGCTCCATTCACGGCATCATTGGTGAAAATGGCGCTGGCAAGTCGACCCTCATGTCGATCCTCTTTGGTTTTTATGCCGCCGACAAAGGCGAGATAAAAGTTCAAGGTAAAACCGTTTCCATTAAATCCTCTTCGCAAGCCATCGCCCTTGGTATTGGCATGGTGCATCAGCATTTCATGCTGGTGGAACCCTTCACCGTTTTGGAAAATGTTATTCTCGGTGCTGAAGGGGCAATGCTTATTGGTCCAGCACTCAACAAAGCGCGCACCGAACTTGCAAGGCTTGCGAAAGATTACGAACTCGACGTGGACCCCGATGCTATCGTTGGTGAATTGCCTGTAGGCCTCCAGCAGCGTGTCGAAATTCTCAAAGCCTTGTTTAAAGGTGCGGACACCCTCATTCTCGATGAGCCCACTGGCGTGCTAACACCCGATGAAGCCGATCATCTGTTCCGCATTTTAGAAACCTTGCGCGATCAAGGCAAAACCGTAATTCTGATTACTCATAAGCTGCGTGAAATCATGGCGATCACTGACCGCGTTTCCGTGATGCGGCGTGGGGCTGTTGTCGCCACGGTTGAAACCAAAGATACGTCGGTGGAAGAATTAGCCGAGCTCATGGTGGGTCGCCACGTTTTGCTCGAGGTTGAAAAAGGCAAGGCCAAACCCGGCGCCGTCGTGCTCGAAGTCAAAAATCTTACCTGGCGGGATCGCAAAGGCACGGCCCGTGTTGACAATGTGTCTTTCACAGTCCGCGCCGGTGAAATCGTTGGTATTGCCGGCGTGTCGGGCAATGGGCAATCCGAATTACTGGATTGTATTGCCGGTATTGCCAAACCCACATCGGGCGAGATTATCTTTGAGGGCGTAGCCTTGGGTCCAACGTCAGACCCCAGCACTTTGCGTCAGCAAGGCCTTGCCCATGTGCCAGAAGATCGCCAGCATCGTGGGTTGATCACCAGTTTTGATGCGTCAGAATCCGCCATTCTCGGTTGGCACTTTGATGACAGTTTAGGTCACGGTTTCAAGCTTGACCGCAAAGCAGTGGTCGATCGCTCGCGCAAAGAAATGGCAGCCTTTGATGTGCGCCCAGCTGATCCATTATTGAAGTCGGCCAAATTCTCCGGCGGCAATCAGCAAAAAATAATTCTGGCACGCGAGATTGAACGTGATCCCGATTTACTAATCGTAGGTCAACCCACACGTGGCGTTGATATTGGCGCTATCGAATTTATTCATAAGCGGCTCATTGCCTTGCGCGACCAAGGCAAAGCTATCCTTTTGGTGTCTGTCGAGCTTGATGAAATCCGTTCGCTCTCCGACCGCGTCATTGTCATGTTTGCGGGTAAAGTTATGGGTGAATGCAGCCCCGAAACCAATGAGCGCGAAATTGGCCTCCTTATGGCCGGCGTCACCAAGGATAAAGCGGCATGATGCTTAGAGCTGCATCAAGCGGCCCTTCGAGGCCTTGCTGCGCAAGTCGCCTCAGGGTGAGGGTCTATGCAAACACTTTCCGTCATGCTGAGGTGCATCGTCCTTGCGATGCCTCGAAGCATCCGCCGCGCGGAAGGACATACCAATGACTTCGCGGGGTGAATTGCCAACTTGGGTTGATGTGGGATTAATTCCATTACTCAATCTCGCCGTAGCACTTTTGATTTCCGGCATTGTGGTTTTGATCATTGGTGAAAACCCACTTGAAGCTATGTGGATCATGCTCAAAGGGGCTGTGGGTTCGGTCAAAGGCTGGAGTTATCTTCTCTATTACGCCACCAACTTTATTTTTACTGGTCTTGCTGTTGCCATCGCTTTCCATGCTGGCCTCTTCAACATCGGTGGCGAGGGACAAGCCTATGTGGCGGGGCTAGGTGCGGCACTTGTGGGCCTCGGGCTAGAGTTCTTGCCTTGGCCTATTATCATTCCGCTCGCAATTATTGCTTCTGCTGCATTTGGAGCACTCTGGGGCTTTATACCGGGTTACCTACAAGCCAAGCGCGGCAGCCATATCGTTATCACCACAATCATGTTCAATTTCATTGCGGCAAGCTTAATGGTCTATCTGATCAAAGATTGGTTTCGTCCCGTAGGCAAAATGGCAGTTGAAAGTCGCGAGATCACTTCGGCTTACATCATGAGTGTGCGCGAACTGGCCAAATACTTTTTTGATTATCGCATGCCATCAACACCTTTGAACCCTACGCTTTTGCTCGCTCTGTTGGTGGCTTGGGCTGTCTGGTATCTTCTGTGGCGCACTAAACTTGGCTATGAAATCAGAGCCGTCGGCGCCAATACAGAAGCAGCCCACTACGCTGGCATCAAGCCTGACCGCATCATCATGATTGCCATGGCAATCTCAGGCGGTATTGCGGGCTTAGTCGCGGTCAACGAAGTCATCGGCGCGCAACATCGTTTGCTGCTCGAATATGTTCAGGGTGCTGGTTTTGTCGGTATCGCGGTTGCCCTCATGGGCCGCTCGCATCCCATCGGCATTATTCTTTCCGCACTTCTGTTCGGTCTTCTCTATCAAGGTGGCACCGAGCTTTCCTTTGCCAAGCCAGAAATCAACCGGGATATGATCGTTGTCATCCAAGGCCTTGTCATTCTCTTCATGGGCGCCCTTGAGCAAACTTTCCGCCCTTTCCTTGCCATGCTGTTTTTTAAGGAGGAGGACTGATGTTAGATATTTTCTTAGGCGTTGAAACCATCTCTTCCACCATTAGGCTTTCAGTACCTTTGGTCCTCGCTTGCCTTGCCGGATTATGGTCGGAGCGCTCTGGCATTGTTGACATTGGCCTTGAAGGAAAAATGCTGGCCGCTGCATTTGCCGCTGCCGCTGCCGCCTCTTATTTTGGCAGTCCATGGTTGGCACTTCTGATTGCAATTTTTGTCTCAATCGGATTTTCACTGATCCATGGCTATGCCTCGATCAATCAGCGCGGCAACCAAGTGGTATCAGGTGTTGCCATCAATATGTTGGCGGCGGGCTTGGCCGTTGTTCTGGGCAATGAATGGTTTAAAGAAGGAGGACGCACACCTCCGCTATTGGCCGAGGCCCGCTTTATGCCGATAGAAATTCCCGGTGTTGCCGCTCTCGCAGAAGTCCCCTTTATCGGCGCAATCGCACGGATCATTTCAGGGCATTCCATTCTCACCTATGTCGCCTTTGCTTTGGTCCCGCTCACCGCTTGGGCACTCGCCAAAACCCGCTTTGGTTTGCGGCTCAGAGCTGTTGGCGAAAATCCACAAGCCGTCGATACAGCGGGCATCTCGGTCGCCACGCTGCGCTATCAAGCAATCATTTTGGCAGGCATTCTATGTGGTGTCGCCGGAACTTTCATTTCAACGTCGCTTTCCGCAAGTTTCGTGCGCGATATGACAGCGGGCCGTGGTTTCATGGCACTCGCCGCGCTCATTTTTGCTAATTGGCGGGCTTGGCCAGCACTCTGGGCTTGCTTGTTATTCGGTTATCTTTCCGCCATTGGCACCAGGCTGCAAGGTGTTAAGTTCGGCAGTTTCGAAATTCCTGTCCAATTCATCAACATGCTGCCTTACGTTATGACTGTCGTTTTGTTGGCAGGCTTTATCGGTAAATCCATTCCGCCAAAAGCCTCTGGCCTCCCCTATACGAAGGATCGTTAAATGAACGATTTGATTAATGCGGCAATGGAAGCCCGCGTTCGCGCTCACGCACCGTATTCAAAATTTTATGTTGGTGCAGCAATGCGCGACGATAAGGGCCGCATATTTAGTGGCTGCAATATTGAAAACGCGGCTTATCCCCAAGGCTGGTGTGCGGAAACGTCAGCCATTGCTGCCCTCGTTATGGCCGGCGGAAAATTCATCACCGAAGTCGTCGTCATTGGCAATGGCAAAACGCTTTGTACACCATGCGGTGGTTGCCGCCAAAAAATCCGCGAATTTGCCAAAGGCGATGTTAAAATACACTGCTGCACGGATGATGGTGACCTCATCCAAAGCTTCACGCTCGAAGAATTATTGCCTGCTTCTTTCGGCCCAGAAAACCTCGGCTAATTATTCAACCTCGCAAGTAATTTTTCCGGTCGCTTTGAGATAAGCGCCAAGGGTGGGGTCGGCTGGGGGTTCGGTATAAAACATACGCATGCGATACTCGCCCGCGTAGGTCACATCATCACCAACTGCCGTTGTCAAAATGATGAGTTCAAAAGTTCCATGCGGCGTTTTGCCTTGGCGCTCCAGATAAAAATGTAAACGCAATTCTGGATGGTCCATCCAACTATGGACCAGAGCATTTTTCAGGTCGAGCTCCGCGAAGTCATTCGGCGTTGATTTCAGCTTCAGCTTAACAACTGCTTTGAGATTGATGAAGGGCGAACCCATGCCGCGCCCGGTAGCGCTCAGCGCATCAAAAGTAAGGTTCTCATCATCAACTGCACAACTAAATCCACCCGTTGCAAACGCTTTTGGGGCGAGCAAAAGACTGGCACAGATAAGGAGAATGCGTGTCCACATGTCACAAAATATAAACCCGTTTTGACCGACGCGCAAATCTTTCGTTTTTGAAAAGCCGTGGTATAGTTGGGTTATGTCACTCATCAAGAAAATTGGTTCACGCACACCAAAAATTGCGATCATCTTGGGTTCAGCTCTCGGTTCATTTGTTGACGCGGTAGAAAATCCAGTCATCATTTCTTATGCTGATCTACCTGATTTTCCTGTTCCAAAAATTTCCGGCCACGCTGGAAAGCTTTACGTGGGTCACGTCGGGGGCAAAGAGGTAATTGTATTGGCAGGCCGCGCCCATGCTTATGAATCCGGTAATGCCGGTGTCATGCGCCCCGTTATTGTTGCGATGAAAGACGCAGGCATTGAAACCCTGATTCTCACTAATGCAGCGGGCTCCCTCAAGCCTAAAATGCGTCCCGGGTCCATTATGATGCTTTCCGATCACATCAATCAAGCGGGCATGAACCCTTTGATTGGTCAGCATGGTGATGAAAATTTTGTGCCCATGACCAATGCTTATGATCCCGCCTTGCAAAAAGCGATGAAAGCTGCGGCGAAAGCTGAAAAAATCAAACTCAATGATGGGGTTTATGTTTGGTATTCCGGCCCATCGTTTGAGACTCCCGCCGAAATCAAAATGTTCCAAATCATCGGGGGATCAGCGGTGGGCATGTCCACCGTGCCGGAAACGATTTTAGCGCGGCGCTATGGCTTAAAAGTTGCGGCCATTTCTGTGATCACCAATCTTGCAGCAGGCCTAGAGGGCGCTTCTCCAAGCCACGAAGAAACCAAACGCGAAGGTATGAAAGCTGCCGCCAATATGCAAACGCTTCTCATTCGCTTTATCAAAGATCTCCCATAATGCTGCCGCAAGAACTCATTCGCAAAAAACGTGATGGCTTACCTTTGGCGATGGAAGATGTGCGTCAATTCATCCGTGGACTGACGGATGGTTCGATTTCAGAAGGTCAAGTCGCAGCTTTCGCCATGGCGGTTTTTTTCAAAGGTATGAGTGCTGAAGAAGCCGTTGGTCTTACCCTTGCGATGCGAGATTCTGGCGCGGTTCTCGAATGGGATATGCCGGGGCCAGTGGTCGATAAGCATTCAACGGGCGGCATTGGCGATAATATTTCTTTGATGCTGGCGCCAATGTTGGCCGCTTGTGGTTGTTATGTTCCCATGATCTCCGGTCGCGGTTTGGGCCATACCGGCGGCACGTTGGATAAACTCGATTCTATTCCGGGCTACACGACGCAACCTGATCTCACATTATTTCGCAAAGTTGTGCGCAATGCTGGTTGCGCCATCATTGGCCAAACCGCAGATTTAGCGCCCGCTGATAAGCGGCTCTATGGCATCAGGGATGTGACCGCCACAGTGGAATCCGTTCCGCTAATCACGGCCTCGATCTTGTCGAAAAAATTAGCGGCAGGACTGCAGTACCTTGTGATGGATGTGAAAGTGGGGTCCGGTGCCTTCATGGCGACAATGGCAGAGGCGGAAACCTTGGCCAAAAGTCTGGTGCGTGTTGCAAACGGTGCTGGCCTCAAAACCACTGCCCTGATCACTGATATGGACGAGCCGCTGGCCACCGCTGCTGGTAACGCGGTTGAGGTCTTGCATGCCGTGCAGTTCTTGCGTGGCGATCTCATTAATGACCGGGTAAACACCATCACCATTGGCCTTGGCGTTGAGTTGCTGGTGGGAGCAGATCTGGCTAAAAATGTCGATGCGGCCACTAAAATGTTGGTCACAGTTCTGGCGAACGGATCTGCCGCCGAACATTTTGCCAAGATGGTAAGCTTGCTTGGTGGCCCCAAAGATTTCATGGATCGCCCAACACACTATTTATCATCGGCCGCCATTGTGCGTCCCGTCTATAGCGATGATGAAGGTGCGGTCACCAGTATTGCGACCCGGGATTTGGGCCTTGCCGTGATTGAGCTTGGCGGCGGTCGTCGCGTGGCCAGTGATAAGATCGACCATAGTGTTGGCCTTACAAATCTGCTCGGCAAAAACGTCATCAGCGATTTTGAAACCCCATTGTGCATGGTGCATGCCCGTGATGAAGAGAGTTTTGAGCGCGCCGCTAAAATCATTCGCAATGCTTACAAGGTGGGTGAAGGTGCGAATTCTTTATCGCCAATTCTGCAGCGGATTATCGCATGAGCAGGGTCTTCCTTTTGATCCTCGATAGCTTTGGCATTGGTGGCGCACCTGATGCAGAAGCCTTCGGGGATAAAGGCGCTGATACGCTGGGCCATATCGCGGCACGCGTAAATTTAAAACTGCCAAACATGAATGCGCTTGGCCTTGGCCGCGCCGCCGAATTGGCAACCGGTCATGACCCTTTAGGGTCTTGTGAACTTAAGGGCCAATGGGGTGTTGGCCAAGAAATCTCTAAGGGCAAAGATACTGTCTCTGGTCACTGGGAAATTGCCGGGGTTCCAGTGACTTTCGATTGGGGGTACTTCCCAAAAGCCGAACCCACGTTTCCAAAATCTTTCACCGATGCTCTAATCGCCCGTGCGAAATTGCCTGGTATTCTGGGCAATGCCCATGCGTCTGGGATAGAAGTTATTGAGCGACTTGGCGAAGACCACATGCGCAGTGGCAAGCCAATTGTTTACACCAGTGCTGATAGCGTTGTTCAGATTGCTGCCCATGAGGAAAGCTTTGGGCTCACCCGTTTGCTTGAAGTTTGCCAAATCGCGCGCGAACTCAGTTACCCCATGAACATTGGAAGGGTAATAGCGCGGCCCTTCATCGGCACAAATTCAGCCAACTTCACCCGCACCGGAAACCGCAAGGATCTTACAGTATTGCCCCCGTCAGCCACGCTCTTCAATGTTCTGACTGATGCCAAAAGAGATATCATCAGTGTTGGTAAAATTGGTGATATCTACGCTCACTCCGGAACTGGCCGCGAAGTCAAAGCCTCCGGCAATGCCGCACTTTTTGATACCACTTTGCAAGAGATACCAAAGCTCAAAGCGGGCGGATTTCTGATGACCAATTTTGTTGATTTCGACATGCTCTATGGCCATCGTCGCGACGTTCAAGGCTACGCTGATGCACTCGAGTACTTCGACGCGCGGCTTCCCGAAGTGTTCGCTTTATTGCAAACGGGTGATTTACTCATTCTCACTGCCGACCATGGCAATGACCCCACTTGGTTTGGTACCGAACACACCCGCGAGTGTGTTCCAATTCTTTGTGCCGGGCGCGATTTAAAATCAGGATCATTTGGCGCACGCAAAACCTTTAGCGATATTGGACAGACCATCGCCAATCACCTAAGTATATCACCATTAGCAACCGGGGCCGCTTGGTGATTTGGGGCGTTTACGCCAAATCGAAAACAGGAAAAATCTGAATGAAAACTTTGACCTTTGCTTTGGCTATGTTTGCAAGCTTAGCGCTGCCAGCTACAGCCCAAGATTTCGCTGGCCGCTATAGTGTTGCCGGTACGAATATCAACGGCACAACTTACGGCGGCGAAGCAGAAATCTCGCTAACCTCTGATACGACATGCGAAATCAAATGGAATACGGGTGAAACCGAATCGATTGGCATTTGCAGCCGAAATGATGATAGCTTTGCCGCCGCCTACCGGATGGGCGAAGACATTGGCTTAGTGATTTACAAAATATTGCCAGACGGCACTCTCAATGGTCTGTGGACGGTCGCTGGTGAAGGTGGCAATGGCACAGAAATTCTAACGCCTATCCGCTAAGAAGTTTTTCGCATTATGGCTTGCAGCACATCGCGAATGCCTATGGCTCCGGCAAATGTATTGTCATCATTGAACAATGCAACCGGAGCCGTATCGGCTTTATGCATAGCAAGCATGACAGTTTTCAATGACGTTCCCGGTGTTGCCCAAAACACCGGGTATTCGCTCTTACCAAGGTCTGCTTCCACATTGGCGCAAGACACCCAATTGGCTTTCTTTCCATCACGCTCAACCGCCGCCACCATGTTATCTTTGTCCAACTTGAACCGTGTAGTCTTGCGGCGATCAAGCCAAATCCAGCCACGACCGGCGGGTTCCAGATCGTGTTTTGCCCGCATTACATTCCATGCGGTCAAAACCGAGAGTGGATTCACATTGGCAATAAACTCACGCACATAATCATTGGCTGGCCGCAGCACGATATCTTCCGGGCGACCTGATTGCACAATCCGCCCACCTTCCATGATGGTAATCGTGTCACCAATCTTCAAAGCCTCTTCCAAATCATGACTCACAAAGATAATTGTCTTTTGCAATCGCTTTTGCAGATCAAGCAGTTCATCTTGAAGCTTGGTGCGGATTAACGGATCAAGTGCTGAGAACGGCTCATCCATCAAAAGAATTGGCGCCTCGGTTGCAAAAGCCCGCGCTAAGCCTACCCGCTGCTGCATACCACCAGATAACTCATGCGCATATTTACCAGCCCATTGCGAAAGGCCCACGAGCTCTAATTGCTTTTCCACCCGCATTTTACGCTCGGCTTCGGGCAGGCCGGAAAGCTCTAAACCAAAGCCAACATTTTCAGCAACTGTGCGCCACGGCAGCAAAGCAAATTGTTGAAACACCATGGCCACTGATTTTTGTCGGATGCGGCGCAAGGCGTCGTCATCACAAGATACAACGTCGACCATTGCATCGCCATCACGCACTTCGATAGCGCCGCGGGTTACTTTGTTGAGGCCATTCACCCCGCGCAGAAGTGTTGATTTTCCAGAACCCGAAAGCCCCATCAAAACGCTGATCTCGCCCTCGCGCACAATGAGATTAGCCCTAGCACAGCCTAGAACCACGCCGGTTTTATCGAGAATTGCACTTCGGTCTGCATCTGCATCCAGCATCGCAATCGCTTCTTCTTTGCCATGGCCAAACAGAATATCAACATTTTTAAATTCAACAGCGGTGGTCATTTGGCAGTCGTCCGCTGCGCCAATACACGGTCAAGAATAATAGCCAAGATAACAATCGCCAAACCCGCTTCAATCCCCATGCCAATGTTACGATTGTTAAGAGCCCGAATGACCGGAACACCCAGCGACGGTGCGCCAATCAAACTGGCAATCACCACCATCGAAAGGCAAAGCATAATGCATTGTGTGAAACCAGCCATGATGGTCGGCATGGCAGCGGGAAGCTCTACTTTCCAAAGGAGTTGACGGGCGGTTGCACCAAAACTTTTGCCCGCTTCGAGCATGGGTGCTGGAACCGAAGTCAACCCTAGATGCGTCATACGCACAGGCGCTGGCATGGCAAAAATAATAGTGACAATGACCGCTGATGCCCCACCAAGACCAAACAGGATGAGCACGGGAATGAGATAAACAAATGTTGGCATGGTCTGCATGAGATCAAGAATGGGTTGTAAGGCGCGCCAAACCCTGGGGCTATGTGCGGCCCAAATACCTAGTGGCACACCAAACGCCATTGATAGTGCAGTGGCATAAGTGACGAGCACCAGCGTTTGCACAGTCTCTTTCCAGAGGCCTTGATTGATAATGAAAAGCAGCCCGAACAAAACCCCCAGCGCTAAAACCGTGGAGCGCTTCAACCAATATGAAAAACTAGCAATTATAAAAGCGAGAAGAACCGCAGGAACCCAAAGCAATCCGGCAGTCGTCATATCAAAAAGCGTATTTAGACCTACTTTGACGCCGTCAAAAAACCACTCAAAGTTCGTAACGAAAAACTCAATGAAAGCCTTTCCCCATGCGCCCACGGGGATCTTCCAACTGGCGATTAATTTAGAGACGGGGTCCATGAACGCAAGAAAAATGCCTTCCGCGATCTCATCGCGAAAGGCAAACTTTCATTACTTCAAAGCCGCAGCAACAGCTGCTTTGGCATCGCCACCGTCAAGCGTGGTGACCCCGTCCAACCAAGCATTCATGGTGTCGGTGTTAGCGCGCACCCATTCAGCGGCCACAACCTTTGGATCTTTGCCATCTTTAAGAACCGGCGCCATCATGCCGCCAACCATCGCAAGATTGAATTTGAAGTTTGCCGCAAGCTTGGCTGCATTCGGACATTCAGCAGCCCATCCAGCGCGCGCATTGGTCATGACTGTTGCAGGGCCAAAGCCATATTCATTAACGCCATCAAGATATTGAATCTTCATTTCACCAAACACAGGGTGCGGGGTCCAGGCCAAGAACAAAATCCATTCATTGTTCTTCATTGCTTTTTCAGCTTCGGTCAGCATGCCAGCTTCTGAGCTTTCGATCAGTTCAAAACCAGCCAAATTATGCTTGGCTTCACCGATGATGGTGAGAATGCTGCGGTTGCCGTCGTTACCTGGTTCGATACCAAAGAACTTGCCGCCAAACTTATCTTTATTCGCGGCAACGTCCGCTATTGATTTTACACCCGCGTCAAAAACATATTGCGGAACCACAATGCCATAACCCGCTCCTTCCAAGTTTGCCGACAGATTCTCAACTGACTTGTCGTCAAGATATGGTTGGATATCGGCACCTTGCGACGGCATCCAGTTGCCGAAGAACATTTCAATGTCTTTGGTCTTCATTGATGCGAATGTTACCGGCAATGACAATGTTTTGGATTCTGTTTGATAGCCAAGCGCATCATACATAATTCCAGCAATACCATTCATCACACCAAGCTCAGTCCAACCCACATCACTAATGCGGACAGGTTTGCAGCTCGCTGGATCAGCGGCTTGCGCACTCGTTGTCAAAAGGCCCACAACCGCTGTTGCGGCAAGAATTGTTTTTTTAAAGTTCATCATTTCGCTCCCAATTATTTTTAGTCAGACGGATATTCATTACGCCATCCTCAGGCAAAAGAGTAAAGCCTTTACAGTGGCTTGCCGTCAAGGCACTACTGAGTGAAAAACCAGCCGTATATGGTCGTAAATGCAATATTTGCCTGAAATGAGTTTGAAATGACAAAAAAACTGCTTGGTCAAACGGCAATTGTTACGGGTGCCGCGGCTGGGATGGGACGAGCCGCGGCTATTCTATTTGCCAAGGAAGGCGCGCGGGTTTGTGTGTCTGACATTGCCGATAGTGGTGGGGCAGAAACAGTCGCAATAATAATAGCCGCTGGCGGTGAAGCTTTTAACATTGTTTGCGACGTCTCCAACGCAGCTTCGGTTCAAGGCATGGTCGCTACGACCCGTAAAGCCTATGGCCCGATAAACGTACTTTTCAATCATGCCGGAATTCTTATTGTCCGTCCATTTATGGAAGTGACCGAAGCCGAATGGGACATCCAAATGAATGTGAATGTGAAATCCATGTTCCTCGTGACGCAAGCCGTTTTGCCGGACATGCTCAGAGCAAAAAAAGGAGCGATCGTTTGCACGTCATCAATTGCTGCTGAGCGCGGCTTTGCAGCTGAAGTTCCCTATTGCGTCACCAAAGGCGCGGTATTGCAATTTGTCCGGTCAATAGCTGCGGAGTTTCGTCATCAAGGCATCCGCTGCAATGCAGTTTGCCCCGGGTTCGTAAAAACTGGCCATGGGCTTCGTGAAATAGATGCGCTGGATGCATTGGGACAAAAGTGGAGCGATGAAGGTCTGGCAACAGCGCAAGTCAGGCTTTGCGAACCTGAAGAGGTGGCAGCCGCCGCACTTTTCCTTGCGAGTGATCAATCAAGTTTTGTAAATGGTGCTGCCATCTATGTGGATGGCGGTTGGCACGCGCAATGAAAAAGGAAAAAATTATGAAACCAGTACGATGGGGAATTATCTCGACGGCTAACATTGGCATGGCCAAAGTTATTCCCGGCATGTTGAAAAGTGATCAGTTTGAAGTCACAGCAATTTCATCACGTAAGCTCAGCACGGCCAAAGCGGCCGCCGCGCAATTGGGCATTCCAAAAGCTTACGGTTCTTATGAAGCTATGCTGGCCGATCCTGATATTGATGCGGTTTATAATCCATTGCCAAATCATCTTCATGTGCCCCTGACGCTCGCAGCCGCAAAAGCCGGAAAGCATGTACTATGCGAAAAACCAATCGCGATCACTGCTAAAGAAGCCAAGCAGCTGTTAAAAGTCCCAAAAGGTATTTTTGTCGCTGAAGCTTTTATGGTGCGCCATAACTTGCAGTGGATGGATGCGAAAGCCCGCGTGAAAAAAGGTGAGATCGGCGACGTCCGCATGATCAGTGTGGTGTTTAGTTATTTCAATCGTGATCCTAAAAATGTCCGCAATATGGCTGATATTGGCGGCGGTGGCCTACTTGATATCGGCTGCTATCCCATCACCATCGCACGTTACATTTTTGGTGGCGAACCTTTAAGTGTAACGGCCACGATTGACCGGGACCCCAAATTCAAAACCGATCGCACGGCGGGTGGTTTGGCTGACTTTGGCAAAGGCCGCCATTTGGCGTTTTCAATTTCAACCCAAGCAGCGCCTTATCAGCGTGTGCAAATCGTCGGCACCAAGGGCCGCATTGAAATTGAAATTCCGTTCAACGCGCCGCCTGATCAGCCAAACAAACTCTTCGTGCAAGGCATGGAAATGAATGAGGGTGAGTGGCATTCTTTCCCTGTTGTTGATCAATATCAATTGCAAGCTGAAGCCTTCTCACGCGTCATTCGCAAAAAGGAAAAATCGCAATGGGGTGTTGAAGACGCCATCCAAAATATGAAAATTTTGGACGCGCTCTTCAAGTCTGAAAAGACCAAGAAATGGGAAAAACCATAAGATTGCGCTATAAAACTTGGCCTGTATCAATGGTGCTAACCGTGTTAACGTACAGGCGCTGCAATCAACTGAGTTGGAGAACGAAACCATGTTCCGAAAAACCATAATTGCTTTCGCCGCTGTTAGCGCCATAGTCTTAAGCTTTGCGACGTCCGCCACCACCGCAAATGCTGGGATCACTATAATTATTGGCACCTCAGGATACGGCCACTATCACCGGCATTGTCATTGGAAGAAGATTAGGCATCATGGCCGTTGGGTCAAGGTGCGCAGTTGCCATCGGCATAAACACAGCCGCTATCATCATTGAGTAAATTGAGCCTGGACCGTTTCCGGGCTCAATTGTTATTTTCACGCATCTCGCGTTGGCGGCGTTGGAAAGCGGTTTCTTTGCCTTTTTGCTGAGGTTTCTTTTCGCCGAATAGCGATTCAAAAATCCCCTTGCGGCGGCGCGGCTGTTCTTGAACGATAATCGGTTCGCTCTCTTCAATAATTGTTTCTTGGTTTTGATTCTCCGCCGTCAAAATAGGTTCTGGTTCAGCCTCAGCAACAATTGGCGGTTCTGCGGTTTCGCCGGGCAACGGCAAACTGGTCAATCCTTCATGACCGACTGCCATAACATCTTTCCAGATCAAAGCGGGCAATGAGCCGCCGGTCACATTCTTGGTCGGGCTATTGTCATCATTACCAAGCCATACACCGCCAACCAGATAGCTCGTGTAGCCTACAAACCACGCATCGCGATAGTTTTGGCTGGTGCCGGTTTTCCCACCGATATCAAAATCGGAAAACTGCGCTTTGGTTCCGGTTCCATTTTGCACAACAGCGCGCATGAGCGTATTCATCGCACCAAGGTCGTAATCTGTAATCACCTGACCAAGGCTATCGCCACTGCGCTGATAGAGCACTTCACCAGCGCGGGTTACAATCCGATTGACCACAAATGGCTGCACCGCCGCACCACCATTGGCAAAGGGTGTGAATGCGGTTGTGAGGTCAAGCAAAGTTACCTCAGAAGTGCCCAATGAAATCGAAGCATCTGAAGTGAGGGGTGTCGTAATGCCCAGGCGCTTTGCCACAGCCACCACATTTTCAGTGCCAACTGCAACTGCAAGCTTGGCCGAAACTGTATTGAGTGATTGGGCAAAGGCGCGCTCTAAGGATACTTCACCAACATATTTCCGTTTGTAATTTTCTGGCTCCCAATTGCCAATCCGAATTGGCTCATCAACCTCCGTGGATGTTGGCCGATAACCCTGTTCAATCGCCGCCAAATATACAAAGGGCTTAAATGCAGAGCCCGGTTGCCGAAGAGCTGTAGTAGCGCGATTAAACTGGCTGTTTTTGTAAGACCGTCCACCAACCATGACCTGAACGCCGCCAGTGGTATCCATCACCACCATAGCACCTTGGCTCACTTTCAATTTTTTGCCGTCAGCTGCTAAACGTTTGCGCAAAGATTGTTCTGCTACCAATTGCAAGTGTGGATCAATGGTGGTTTCAATGATGATGGATTGGTCATAGTTTTTGACCAGTAAAGGCAATTGCGCGTTGATCCAGTCCACCACATATTGCGTGGCTGGAATGTAATCCGATGCCGAAACTGTGGCGGGTGCATCAATCGCGCGCGCTTCTTCATCGGCATTAATGTAGTTTTCTTCGCGCATGCTTTGAAGCACCAGTGCAGCCCGCTCCGCAGCCGCTTTTGGATTGTCAGCCGGATTGTAATTGGTAGGTGCTTTTAACACCGCAGCCAACGTCGCCGCTTCGGTTAAATTAAGATCGCGCGCCGATTTGCTATAGTATTTTTGCGCCGCTTTTTCGATGCCATAGGCTCCAGAGCCATAATAAACCCGGTTGAGATAAAGCTGTAAAATCTCATCCTTGCTAAAGCGTGCTTCGAGCCAAATTGCCAACACCGCTTCTTGAGCTTTTCGAGAGAATGTTTTTTCCGAACTTAAGAACAGGTTTTTCGCCAATTGCTGAGTAATGGTCGATCCACCTTGCACCATGCGGCCTGCCATCGCATTGCGCAGCATGGCCCGAGCTAGGCCCTGCGGGTCTATGCCATAATGGCTGCGAAATCGTCGATCTTCTATCGCAATGACTGCATTAGGAACGTAATCTGGCACTTCAGCAATTCGCACCGCGTCGCCATAAAACGCGCCTTGTTCGGAAAGCACACTGCCATCCGATGCGAGGATCATAATCCCGGGCTGGCGTTCTGGAATTTTAAGCAGGCCGTTTTGGTCAAGCGAAAACCAGATATAGCCAAAGCCTAGACCACCAGCGACCACACCCCAAAATGCTAAAAGAAAAGTGTATTTGAACAAAATGCCAAAGAACGAACGGCGGCGCTTCGGCGCTGGTTTTATCGGCGGTGGGCGTCTGCCATCACTAAAGAGTTGTGGCTCCGATCTGCCACCCTGTTTTGGGCGTTTGTTGCCCGATAAAAAACCCATGCCATTCCCCGGTTTAGTTCAGTCAACTCGCAACTCAATCTGAACTCACAATAGAAGTCAAACCTATCGCCCCGAAACATGGTGCAATGATGACAAGTGATGACATCACTGCTCAGGTGATCACATCACCGCCCCAATTTGCCATGGCACATATTCATTATCGCCATAACCCAGTTCTTCTGATTTGGTTTTTGTGCCAGAAGCCGCTTCTAATACGCGGTCGAAAATCTCCTGGCC
>JAYUOP010000103.1:0-3975 GCA_043760745.1 Hyphomicrobiales bacterium | reverse complement strand
GGGGCGCGTGAGATCGGCGGACGCATCTTTTGTGCCGACAATGTTTTTGCAATCATGCGAAAGCCGCGCCAAAGTTTCGACTGAGATATTGGCAACCGTGCGTCCGGGCACATTGTAAACAATGATTGGAATATCCACAGCGTCAGCAATTGCGCGGTAATGCGCATAGATGCCGTCTTGAGTTGGTTTGTTATAGTATGGAACGACAATGAGTGCGCCATCAGCGCCAGCAGATTTTGCATGGCGGGCATATTCAATGGCTTCGGCGGTGCTGTTTGAGCCTGCGCCTGCGATAACTGGCACGCGGCCGTCCGCCACTTCGACGCAAAGCCGCACGATACGCTTGTGCTCTTCGGGCGTTACCGTAGGGCTTTCGCCAGTGGTGCCAACCGGCACAAGTCCATGAGTTCCTTCAGCAATTTGCCAGCCGACGAATTTTCGGAATGCCACCTCATCAACAGCGCCATCCTTCATCGGGGTGATTAATGCGGGGAAAGAACCTCTAAACGTCACGACAAACCTCTTTTAGTAATAAGTTAGAAACCATCATGCGATTATTCTGTAGTTTGAAAAGTCGCCTTAGCGGGTGACCATAAACAATCGATGTTCTACCGGCAAGTAAATGCGTCATTCACTGTAAACAACCACAGAGATGACTCATTTTTTCATTATCGGCATAACCTTGATCTTGAGAATTGGTTTGTAAATGTTTGTAAATCGCGTCTGCCGTGCTGCTTTGTTTGGTCTTTTATTATCTTCTGCCATGGTTCCGTTGTCAGGGATCATTACATCCACAGCAAGTTATGCTGAGCCACAAGTTTCTGGGATTGCTGTTCAGGCCGCAGATATGGCTTTGAAAGGGCGATTCTCTGAGGCGGGCAGTTTGGCGGCGCGCTCTGGCGATCCAGCAGCGATCAAACTCGTTGAAATGCTCTATCTTAAAGATCATGGCAAAGATGCGGGCTATGCGCGGATCATGGATTTCTTGGCGGCTGCACCACAATGGCCCATCACTGAAACATTGATGAAGCGGGCTGAGCAAACGCTTTACGAAAAAAATGATGCACCACAAATCATTCTTGGTCACTTTGCGAACCGTAAGCCCGTAACCGTTGAAGGCATGTTGGCTTTAACGCGGGCAAAGCTCGCAACCGGCTCTGATGATGAAGCACGGCGTTATTTACGCCAAGCATGGAACACTGCTGATCTTTCCATCAGCATGGAAAAAGAAATTCAGCGCGAATTTGGTGGCTTACTCAGTCAAGATGATCACAAGCGCAGACTTTGGCGATTGGTCTTAGCGCAGGAATCAAATGCGGCGTTGCGCAATTCCAAAAGGCTATCCGCTGATCATCAGCGGGCTGCTGTTGTTGCGCAAGGATTGCTGCGATTTGCGGTTGGTTCCGACAAAAAATATTCAGGCCTATCGTCAGCCATGCGCAATGAACCCGCAATGAAATATGCTTTGGCGCGGTTTTATCGCAAGCAAGAAAAATACGACAAAGCCCGCAATATTTTGGCAACAGTTCCAAGCGATGCGGCGGGCATGATTGATGCGGAAGCATTTTGGTCTGAGCGCCGCATTATTGCGCGACGCTCAATTGGTATTCATAATCCAAACACAGCGGGTGCAGCTTATCAAATCGCGAAAAACCATGGTATTGCCAAAGGGAACGATGCTGTTGAAGGCGAATTCTTGGCTGGTTGGATTGCGTTGCGCTATCTTAAAAAACCTGAAGTCGGTTTGAAGCATTTTTCGAAAATTGCAAAACTTGCAGAATCGCGGACTGAAAAAGCCCGTGCTGCTTATTGGTCAGGTCGCAGTTTTGCGGCCATGGGCGATAAAGGCAATGCGCGTGCAGCTTATGAAGATGCCGCACAATATTCCACGATTTATTATGGCCAGTTGGCGCGTGAGCAAATTGGGCTGGGCAAAGTTCCTGAAGAAATCAACACCGGTAAAGCCTCGGCAGGTGCAGTGGCACGTGTAGAAAAAGACGAAGTCGTTCGCGCTTTTGAAATGGTTGCTCGCACAAATAACAAAAGCAGTTTGTATATGTTCCTGTGGTCGCTCGCCACACGGTTTAAAACTGCAGATGAAATGAATGCTGTTGCTGCAATCACGCATAAAGCTGGCGGCACCACCATGGCTTTGCGCTTGGCGAAAGCGGCGGGGCAAAAGAATGTCGATATTGATGCGTGGTCTTATCCCTTACAAGGTTTGCCAAAGTGGGCGCAAATGGGCAAACCGATTGAAAAAGCCATGGTGTTTGGATTGTCTCGCCAAGAGAGCGAATTTGATCCGCAAGCCGGTAGTAAAGTTGGCGCACAAGGCCTGATGCAATTGATGCCAGGTACTGCAAAAATTGTGGCCAAGCAGTATCGTCTGCCCTATGCGGAATCAAAATTGAAAGGCGATCCAGCTTACAATGTGAAACTAGGAGCGGCACATTTGGCCGATCTGGTGGAAGATTTTAATGGCTCGTATGTTTTGACCTTGGTGGCTTACAATGCTGGTCCACGGCGCTCGCGTGAATGGGTTGAAGAATATGGTGATCCACGCGGCGGCCAAGTTGACCCGATTGATTGGGTGGAATCAATTCCGTTCCAAGAGACAAGGCAATATGTGCAAAAGGTTATGCAGAATGTTCACATCTATCGCTCACGATTAGCGCCAGATACGGTGCGCCCGATGAGCGCTGATTTGAAACGCGGCACGCCCAGCACAACCAGCGTTGCCAGCAACCAAGAGCCGCAAGTTATCTCTTGTGGCGGCGGCGCATCAATTGGATCGTTAATTAGCAGTTGCGAATAATGCGCGAGGACCGCTGGCAATCCGCTGATGGGCTTTCGCTTTTTGCAACTGACAATGGCTTCGACAACGATTTAACACCCCTGCTCTGCTTGCCGGGATTGACGCGAAATTCAAAAGATTTTGCACCGGTTTTTGACCAATTTGGCGCTCAGCGACGCGTCATTGCCGTCGATTTTAGAGGGCGCGGTCAGTCGGGCTATGCGGCTGATCCCATGACCTATCGGCCGGATGTAGAGCTTGCAGATACTATGGCTCTGCTCGATCACTTGGCGTTAAAACGGGTTGCAATTGTCGGGACTTCGCGCGGTGGCATTGTCGGTATGTTGATGGCCACACTGCATCATGAGCGGATCGCCGGGCTCTTTCTCAATGATATTGGCCCCACGTTGGAAACCGAAGGTTTGTTGCGCATTGCATCTTACGTCGGCAAGACGCCTTCGTTTGCAAATTGGGCGAAAGCCGTAGAAACATTGAAGGCCACAAATATTGGCTTTGCCAACATGACCGATGCGGCGTGGATGGACTTTGCAAAGCGGATTTTTGTTGAACGAAATAATCGTCTGTATACGGACTATGATTCTGGGTTAATGGCAACCTTTCCAAAACATGATGATATTGTTGAGGGAAAAATAGCGGACTTATGGCCATTGATTGCGGGATTAGCGGATCTGCCGCTTGCGGTTTTGCGCGGGGCAAATTCTGATCTTTTGAGTTTTCAAACTGTTTTGGATATGGGCAAACAACTTCCGCATATGCTGAGTGCAGAAGTTCCGAACCGCGGTCATGCGCCATTTTTGGATGAGCCCGCAAGTATCGAACTGCTTGCAGCGTGGTGTACAGCGCTAAATACAAAAGAAAAAAGCCGGGGTTAAATCCGGCCTAATTAAACTTTCGTCATCCTGACGAAGGTCAGGGATCTCATTCAAACATAGTGCATCTGTCAGATTCTGGTCGACGCCAGAATGGCGATGAACTTGTCAAGGTTTCCGTGTGCGTGTGCCTGATTCCGCTTGACCAGCTTTACCGCGCAAACCGCCAGTTCCGTACAAACGCTTGAATTCCTTTTCATTGCCATCTGAAAGCAGACGACATTGACGGATCCATTCTTCGCGCTTGATGCGGCCGTTGAATTTCAGGTGATCATCAACCCAAGACACTTG
>JAYUOP010000102.1:0-3992 GCA_043760745.1 Hyphomicrobiales bacterium | reverse complement strand
CGGGCGAGCAACAGCTTTCCAAAACGGCAACGGGTGCTGGTGCAGGCGCTGTACTTGGCGGCGTAGCAGGCCTCGTGCTTGGTGAAACCACGAGCTTGAATACCCGGAAATCCGTGTTGTTGGGTGCAGGACTTGGTGCACTCGCTGGCGGCGGCGTTGGCGTTTACATGGACAATCAAGAATCAAAATTGCGCCAGCGCTTAGAAGGTTCAGGCGTTTCCGTGACCCGCAATGGCCCGAACATTATTTTGAATATGCCATCCAACATCACTTTCGATACCGACCAATCAAACATCAAGCCCGGCTTTTATGACACCCTGAATTCCGTGGCCATTGTGCTGGCTGAGTTCAATCAATCTTATGTCGATGTGTTGGGCCACACCGATAGCGATGGTGCTGCGGGATACAATTTGGACCTTTCGCGTAATCGCGCGAAATCGGTGGCCCGGTATTTGACCGCGCAACAGCTCGATCCAAACCGCTTCTCAGTTGATGGTCGCGGCGAGAACGAGCCGATTGCCTCAAACTCTAACCCTTCCGGTAAGGCGCAAAACCGCCGCGTGGTGATTGAGATTGCCCCACTGACCTAATAGACAAAGCGAGAGGGCGGCGGTAAACGCTGCCCTTATGACTGAAACCCCACGCTATACCCTTGCTTTCCCCGATCTCCTTTTACCCGCTGCGGAAATCCGCGCTGATGAAATCGAAAACCATTTCGCCATTGACGCGCTTGCTGTCACCATAAATGAAACCAATGAAGACCTAAGTCTCTGGGAAGCCGTTGCTTACTTTGGCGATGAAGCTGAAGCCATTGCCGCGCGCGATTGTTTAGGCGATAGCGGCGCATTGATCGCCAAAGTTCCTGATAAAGATTGGGTCCGCGAATCTCTTGCTGGATTGGCGCCGGTTGTTGCTGGCCGATTTTTTCTCCATGGCAGCCACGACCGGAATGTGCGCCGCGAAGGTGGCGTGTCGTTAGAAATTGACGCGGGCACGGCATTTGGCACCGGACATCATGGCACAACGGAAGGCTGCCTGCACGCTCTCGACGCGATCATCAAACGAAGCCGCCCTGCCCGCATTTTGGATTTGGGTTGTGGCACTGGCGTTCTCGGTATTGCCGCCGCCATTGCGCTTAAAACCAAAACATTGGTCACCGATATTGATCCCGAAGCAGTCCGCGTTAGCATTTTAAACGCTAAACTCAACGGCGTCTCCAGCCTCTTTCACGGCGAAACCGCACCTGGCTTAAAACACACGAGCATCGCCAATGCAGCGCCGTACGATTTGATATTCGCAAACATTTTGGCACGCCCACTGATTAGCCTCGCTCAAGGGCTCACTAACATCTTAGCGCCGGGCGGCTGGCTCATCCTCTCAGGCCTGACCAAAGATCAAATCCGCTGGGTCAGTGCTGCCTATCGCAATCGCGGGCTGATCACTGTGAAAGCCACTTGCATTGGAAACTGGGCGACCCTCGTTTTCCAAAGTCCCGCCAAAACAAAACGCCCAAAACATTTGCATGCTGGGCGTTCAATCTCACAAGGCAAAGGCCTTGGCTGGGAATTCGATATTTGAAGCTTAGTTGCCCCAAACCATCTGGGTGATTTCGCTACGGGCCAAACCAATATCGCGCAACATGCGGTCATCAAGGCCATGCAATTGGCGTTCAGCACGTGTACGGTTGAGATAACCCTTTACCTTGCCCATCAAGCCAGGGGTCATATCTTGTGAATTATTGCGAATGGTCTCACGGCCCAAAGTCATCGATGTCATAATACTCTCCAAACAAATCATTTATTGTGCATTGCACTATTTCCATCATATGCCGGGTATCAACGCTCAAATCGAGCGGTATTACCTCAGCTAAGATATGCGAATTTTGCATATCTAAATTAACGATTTTGAAATCAACTGCAAATCACTTGTGACTGTCGTTTGCATGAGGATTATGGCGATATTTTAACAGTCTCTGCCTTAATCGCGCCTTATGTACTAAGGGTAAGTTAATACCAATATGAACAGGATTGTTGGTTAGCCATGCATTTTTCACAATATACCAACTACTGCAACGCACAATAAAAAATGCCCGGTACAACCGGGCATTTCGTGTCAATATCTTCAGCTGTGATTAAGCAGCGGTCAAATTGCCAGCAGAGCTCTTGCCCGTGCGCTTGTCGGTTACGATTTCGAAAGAAACCTTTTGGCCTTCTTTCAGAGTGCGCAAACCAGCGCGCTCAACAGCAGAAATGTGAACGAAAACGTCCTTGCTGCCATTGTCAGGTTGAACAAAGCCGTAGCCCTTTTGTTCGTTAAACCACTTCACAGTACCCGTATTCATGGGGATAGTCCTTTAGTTAGTTGTCAATATAAAGCCAATAACGGGGGTTAACTCGCCACAGACTCGCTCCTCGAGAATTGGAGCGGTAGTCGCGCTATAGTCAATAAGACTAGACGGCCGGTCTTCCAGCCCAAAATTCGATAAACGCTATATGGGGCAGATTGCAAAGATATGCAAGGACTTCCTTGATGTCGACGTTTTTTGACTAAACCCGCCGCTGAGTAACAACCGCAGCTTCAATCATCATTGCAGCTGGACGACCAAACAAATACCCCTGCCCTTGCAAGCAACCGACATCCCGCATGGCTTGCCATTGTGCATCGGTCTCAATTCCTTCTGCTGTGGTTTCCAAATCTAAATCTCTCGCCAAAAGCATGACGGCTTTAATGACCGCCGCACTTTCTTTGCGATCAATAAATGACTGTACAAAGCTGCGATCTATCTTAATTTTATCAAATGAAAATTGATGCAAATGAGACAACGAGGAATAGCCAGTCCCAAAATCATCTAAAGCCAACCTCACACCCAACACTTTAAGATCTTTACAAAGCTTTTCAACCCGCGCTGCATCGTCAATCAAAGCGCTCTCTGTGATCTCCAACTCCAGCCGCGATGGCCGCAAGCCAGATTGCGATAAAGCTTTTGTCACCGATGTCAAAATCGAAGATGAACGCAATTGCAATGGCGAAACATTGACAGCAATTTTGATATCTGTTGGCCAGTTCGCAGCTTCTTTGCATGCCGCTTGCAAAACCCAATCGCCAAGGTCAACGATCAGACCCCACTCTTCTGCGACAGAAATAAACTTGTCTGGCGCAATCAACCCAAGTCGCGGATGTTGCCACCGTACCAAAGCCTCATAACCAATAATTGCACCAGTTTCTATTGCGACAATGGGTTGATAGTGCAAAACAAATTGATCGAGCTGCAAAGCCAGTTTCAAATCACGTCCAAGCAAACGCCGTTCGAGTAATTTGTGGTCCATATCGCAATCATAATATTGCGCCGTTCCACGTCCAGTGTTTTTTGCTTGATACAAGGCAAGATCTGCGCGGCGCAAAACCTCATCAACACTTTGGTCTTTCGTTTCCAAACTAGCGATGCCAATACTCGTGCCAATGCTGAGCGACAGATGTGCGATGTCGAAAGGCTTTCGGAAAAGTTCAATAATAGACCGCCATTTAGCGTCAATATTTGATTTGCTGCCACGGATGACCATCGCAAACTCGTCACCACCTAGTCGCGCGAATGTATCTTGCTCAGCAACAATGCCATTAATGCGTTGAACAACTGCTTTTAGCAACAGGTCTCCCATGGCATGCCCATAAGTGTCATTCACCGCCTTGAATCCATCAAGGTCGAGGTAAAGTACCCAGTTTATTTTTTGTTCACTGGTTTCCAAAATAGCATTCAAAACATCATAAAAATGAATGCGATTTGGCAAACCCGTGAGTGAATCATAATGGGCTAAATTATAAATGTTCAACTCGTTTTGGCGAACCAAAGTTTTATCTGAGGCGGCCCCTCGCCAACCCAAGAATTTGCCTGCATTGCTGACAATTGGTTTAGCTGAAAGCTCAATATAAACCGCCTGTTTGCTATTGAAGAATGACAAGGTGCGTTCACCAAAGGCTTCATGATTATCGAGCGA
>JAYUOP010000101.1:0-10243 GCA_043760745.1 Hyphomicrobiales bacterium | reverse complement strand
GGCCGCCCGTCATAAAGTCTGCGTCGGCGCCACCATTGAGCGTGTCATTGCCAAGGCCACCTTCTACTGCGTCATTTCCACCACCACCATTAATCGTGTCATTGCCGTCATTTAGAGAAAATGCTAAATCATCATCGAAGGCTGTGCCGGTAACCGTGTCATCACCTGCAAACATAAGATTTCTAAATTCAAAGGTGTTGTCCTCATTAAGTTGAACAAAGAGATCAACAAGTGAAACGGAAGCACCAGCGTAGATCAGTGCATTCACACCGCCGACCTTGTAAACAAATCCCGTGACAGTGCCCGAGGTTGGATCGCTGTTGCCGTCAAAGGAAAATCCTGTTCCGGTAAATGTCGTACTGTTGTTGGCATTATCAAAAAACGCAATCTGCGTTGCGCTTCTTGTTACATTATCGTATTCTAACAATGCGCTAGGTTTTAGTTGACGTATTGCTACCCCGTTGAAGCCGTTTGGATTAACCGGTAATGGTGATGTTATTCCAGAAGTGAAAATAGGCATGGTGTCAACTCTATTTGATATCCCTCGGAAGATTTATTATGCGCCTTTCAACAAGGTCGAGCATCTCCCATTTGAGGTATGGGAATTTGGTTTTTTTTGACGTTTGACGTTCTAAAAACTGTTCATATTGCAATCCCTCCGCCACATATTACGCCCACGAAATGTCACAAATTTTCTGCTTTGAACTCCGTCCCATCCCGTATATTTTCACCTGAATCACATTTTTGTGAATTCCGCGGTGAATCATCTATAAGGACTTATGACCGAGAGAATTGTATTATCGCTGGATGCCATGGGTGGCGATGTTGGGCCGCTGGTTGTGGTGCCGGGAGCTGCGCTGAGTGCTGAGCGCAATCCCAATTTGCATTTTTTATTGTTTGGCGACGAAGCGCAAATCGCGCCGATTTTAGCGGCCTATCCAAAACTAAAAGATCGTGCCGAAATCCGCCATGCTGAGATCACAATAGCAATGGACGATAAGCCGAGCCAAGCGCTGCGTCATGGACGTGGCAAAAGCGGCATGTGGTTGGCGATTGATGCGGTAAAACAAGGTGAAAGTGCAGCTTGTGTGTCCGCTGGAAATACCGGCGCTCTTATGGCCATGTCCCGTTTTGTATTGCGCACATTACCGGGCATCGAACGGCCTGCGATTGCTGCGATCTGGCCAACCTTACGCGGCGAAAGCATTGTGCTTGATGTGGGAGCAACGATAGGCGCTGATGCCCGTCAGCTCGTTGAATTCGCTGTTATGGGAGAAGCCATGGCGCGCTGTCATTTCGGCTTGGAAAAGCCAACAGTTGGCCTTCTCAATATCGGCGTGGAAGAAGTCAAAGGCCTCGAACAGGTTAAAGAAGCCGCCCGGCTTTTGCGCGAACTGAAACTGCCAATCGAATATTATGGCTTCGTTGAAGGTGATGATATCGGCAAAGGCACGGTAGATGTAGTGGTGACCGAAGGCTTCACTGGAAACATAGCACTCAAAACTGCCGAAGGTACAGCCAAACAAATCTCAACCTATTTGAAACTCGTTCTTTCACGCACCATCCTTTCGAAAATTGGTGCATTCCTGGCGCAAGGTGCATTCCGTGCTTTGAAAGATCGCATGGACCCGCGCAAACATAATGGCGGCGTATTTACCGGGCTGAATGGCATCGTGGTTAAAAGCCATGGTGGAACCGATGCGCTCGGATTTGCCACCGCTATTGACGTGGCCGTTGAGATGGTGCGCAATGGTTTGGTGGCAAAGATTGCCGAAGATGTAAGAGAAGTGAATAATATTCTGACGCCGCAAGCGTCAGCGATTGTGGAGTAAAATATTTGTTGCGAGCGGTAATTAAAGGTGTGGGTTCTGCTTTGCCCAAACGCCAAATGACAAATGCAGATATCTCCAAAATCGTTGATACTACAGATGAGTGGATCGTCGAGCGCACCGGGATCAAGGCGCGTTATATTGCCGATGATACAGAAACCACCCGCACCCTTGCCGTGGCCGCAGCCCGCAATGCGTTGGCGGACGCAAATTTAACGCCAGCCGATATTGATCTCATCATTGTGGCCACATCCACACCCGATAATACATTTCCGGCAACGGCAACTTTGGTTATGGCCGATCTCGGCATAACCCGCGGTGCTGCTTTTGATATTCAAGCCGTGTGCTCCGGATTTGCTTACGGCCTTACCACCGTTGATTGTTTCATTAAAGCTGGCCAAGCCAAATGCGCGTTGGTTATTGGCGCTGAAACGTTTTCCCGCATATTGGATTGGGAGGACCGGGCGACGTGCGTTTTGTTTGGCGATGGAGCAGGGGCTTTTGTAGTTGCAGCAGAAGAGGGCGAAGGCACCAATGCTGATCGTGGAATTCTGCGCTGCGCTATTCATGCCGATGGCCGCTATAACAACAAACTCTATGTCGATGGCGGGCCATCGACCACAAAAACTGTTGGCCACCTTCGCATGGAAGGGCGCGAAGTTTTCAAACACGCTGTTACCAATATTGCGTCCGTTATGGCCGAAACAATTTCGGGTGCTGGCCTTCAACCCGGCGACATTGATTGGTTTGTGCCTCACCAAGCAAACCGCCGCATTCTAGAAGGTACAGCCAAAAAATTAGGCCTCGATGAAAGCAAAATTGTAATCACGCTTGATCAACACGGAAACACTTCCGCCGCATCTATTCCTTTGGCGTTTGACACCGCAAAGCGCGATGGTCGGATCAAATCAGGCGATTTGGTTTTAATGGAAGCCATGGGCGGCGGTTTCACCTGGGGTGCGGTTTTAGCGCGGATGTGATTTACATTGAGAAACCGCTGTAAACGATTGACATTCCAGTAGTTTTACATGACATATGGGTCGTTATTCATCGTTCGTAATGCGAGAGGAATCAGCATGGCAGATAAAACGCTAACCCGCGCCGATCTCAGCGAAGCCGTTCACCGCGATATTGGCATATCGAGGTCTGAGTCCGCTGACATGGTGAAGATCGTACTTGATCTCGTTGCTGATGCATTGGTGGATGGGAAAACGGTAAAACTTTCATCGTTTGGCACATTTATGGTGCGTAAAAAAAATGGTCGGGTTGGTCGCAATCCAAAAACTGGCGAGGAAGTTCCAATCACTCCACGCCGCGTTCTCGTGTTCCGCCCCAGCCAGATCATGAAAAGCGTGATTAATGGCCAAGAGCCTGGCACTGAAGATTAATTTACCCCGCGTATTTTTCGCACAGGAGTTTCAATTGGAAAAATCAGCGGACGCATTCCGTACCATCAGCGAAGCAGCCGTTGAGCTTGACGTGCCACAACACGTTTTGCGCTTTTGGGAAACGCGTTTCACGCAAATAAAGCCTATGAAACGTGCCGGCGGCCGCCGCTATTATCGCCCTGCCGACATTGATTTGCTGCGCGGTATTCGCGGGCTTTTGTATAATCAAGGTTACACTATTCGCGGCGTTCAGCGCATACTTAAAGAAGAAAATGTTGCATACGTTATTGGCATTGGGCGTGGCGAAATTACACCGCGCAAAGAAGATGCAGCAAGTGATGGTGCGCCAGCACCCGGAAAAGCCAAAGCAGCGCCACGTTTGCTTAAGTCCCTCATTCCAGCACCGGGCCGTGCACCACGCGCTCCTGGCTCTGGCGCAATTGGCGAAGCACCAAGGATTATTCACGAGCTTTCTAAAAATCAGTCGGACACGCTGACAGCAGCTTTGCGTGATTTAACTGACGCGCGAAAACTTCTGGACCCTGCGGTCAAGCGTTGAGCTTTTCCACGAATAGCGCCACATGACTTTCAGAGATATGCTGCAAAAAGTTTTGGCTGTTGTAGGGTTGCGTTTTGGCGGCGCTGCAATAAGCTTATTCAGCCAAATCATTTTTGCGCGCATTTTTTCACCTGCGGAAGTTGGCATCGTATTTTTGGGCATGAGTGCTGCATCTTTGCTCAGTCTTTTTGCATCAGCGGGTTATCCCGCATTGGCACTTACGAATTTACCACGCTATATAGCGCTCGGCCGTAATACGCTGGTAGCAAGATTTCATAGCGCATTTCTGCGAGATACAACTGTTCTGACAAGCCTGTTTTTTCTCATTGTTGTGTTGATCTATTTTTTCGCAAATATTGATTCAGGCATTAAAACCGCGCTCCTTTTCGGTTGCTTATCAGTGCCAGCATCAGTGCTCTTGCGCTACAATAGTGTAATGGCGAATTCCGTTCGCCGGTTTCCTTTGTCGTATATTCCAGATTTTTTCTATCGGCCGGGATTACTCCTTGCTTACATTGCTTTGCTTTACTTGTTTGGCATCAAACCATCGGTTCCCCATGTATTGTTGGCTTTTATTGTGGCGAATACCCTTGTGGGTTTTGGTCAAGCTTATCTTCTTGGCGATGATAGCATCCAACTCAAATTTTGGTCGCATCACAACGCAAGATTTACGAAGCACTTGCGCAATCGCGCTGCAGCCCTTGTAATCGTGGCTGCGGTTGCAACGTCTTACTCTGACCTTGTTACGATGATTGCAGGTTTTCTATTGCCAGCGGCTGACGTCGCCCAATTAGGCGTTAGCATTCGGCTCGCCGCCATTGCCGGTTTCGTTGTGCAAGCTAGTCAGCAATTTGTTGTTCCTGACCTCACCCAAGCTATTACGCTACGCGATGACGCAACTGTGCGAAATCTCTTGTTGCGCATGAATGTCATAACGATTGCAACAGTGATCGCCAGCTTAATAGGCGTCATTGTTCTTGGTGATTTTGCATTGGGCCTGTTTGGCCCATCGTACCGGGATGCAAAATTCCTTTTAATTTTGTTTCTAATCGGTCAGTCTATCCGTGCGTTCAGTGGAATGAACCAGCATATGCTTTCGATTGCTGGCCGCCAAATCAGAACGGCTGGCGCTTGCCTTACTGCCCTTTTGATTCTGGTTTCATTATCAATAATTCTAAGCCGCAACTATGGCGTGATTGGAATTGGCTACGCAGTGATTGTAGGTGAATTGGTGTGGACCATTCTTTTGGCTAGTCAAGCTCAGCATCTACTCGGGCGGCGTGGTGATTTGCTTTGGGTACTGACAAAACGCTAAGCAAAACGATTATCATTGGACAATCTCTAACACACTTGCTATCCCTTTCTTCGTTCGGAGCGTGGCGCAGCCCGGTAGCGTACTAGTCTGGGGGACTAGGGGTCGCAGGTTCGAATCCTGTCGCTCCGACCATTTTGCAAAGCAGAAAAATAATTCGGCATCTGCCGATCCTCAGCTTTTTTGGAACAATCCAAAAAGCGAAGGGTCCAGACCAATTTCGCGTTTGATCGTTCGCACCAAAATCACGTTAGCAAATATTAAACCTAGTGCATTTGGAATAGCCGCTCCAATCGGCCCCAAATATGGTATCAATAAGCATTGTAAAATCAAAGTAAGCGCATAAGCGCTCGTCATTATTTTGAGATAGGTGAGCTCTCTCCCAATCATTTGAAGCATGTAGCCAGTGGGTCCTGCCACTGCATCAACCATGAACCCTAGACCAAGAATCAATAGGATCGGATAGGCGCTTACAAAGCTCTCATCAAACCAAGAGAGCAACCATCCGCCCATCAAGGCCAGTAAACCGAATCCAACAATGGTTGGTACTGCAATACCAGCAGTCAGCATCTTCACCATTTTCTGGAGAGCCGCATGATCGCCAGCATGATGATAACGCGCAATGAGCGGCGCACTAATGAGGTTTCCGGCAATCAACAAGAGCCCAAGCATACTGGCTGTACGTAAAGCTGCAAAATAAGGGCCTGACTGTTCTGGGCTCAAGAAAAACCCCAAAATAACCACGTCAAATTGCTGCACAAAAGCAAACACGGTGGCTGATCCCCACATTGGCCAAGTGGTTTTAATCCAGAGCGGAACATCAAATTTCCGCACCGAATTCTGAATCATTGGCAACAATGTTTTGCGACCCAAGAAAATTTGACCAAGAAAAACAACAATCAAACTAAAGGTGCAAAGCAACATGAATTGCCCTCCGTCAAACCTCAACCCAAACCAAACAATGATAATTGCAAGGAGCGAAACCAAGGCGCGCCACACAACATCTTTTGGAGCCATAGCAATCAATGTGAGACCCGTCGCCCGCAACGCATTGCTTGAGAATTCACTGAGCGCCATAATGGGGACAAAGGCAGCAGTTGCATAAAGATAACTTCCATCGCGAATATAGTTTTGCGCTTGCAGAAAATACACAGCACTCGCCATAACCATCGCAATGGCAATGGGGAATACTAAGCTTGCAATACTTGCCGCCGTAAAAAAACCGCGCGCCAATTCATCAGATTTCTGCGCCTGATACTGCGGTACAAACCGTAGGATTGCAGTGCCCAACCCCAATCCAGCAATCGTTGATAAAGTAATTGCTAAAGAGAAACCAAAGGCAAATTTGCCAAATTCAGCGGGGCTGAGAGCGTTAGCGATCACCACAAACATGATGAAACTTAATCCAGCAGCGAGAACTTTTATGATGAGTGCCGTAGCGCCATGCAGCACCATACTGCGCAACATGGGATCATCCGCAAACTGGCGTAATTTACTCAATACCGCCATTGTCTTAATCGTACCGCGAAGCCACAGTTTTTTCACTTTGCCGCACGAGTGCTGGCTGCAAAGAGGCGGCAAACAATCCCCACATCATTCCAAGCATCCAATAGAAATGTCGCCAATGGTCAGTGTCGATTTGTACACCTTGGAAAATAACGGAAACCAAAGGGCAAAACACCACAATAGCATGGCGCTGCCAAGGGCTCCGCATAAGTATAGTTTTGAAGCCAATGATCAGTGTACAGATTAAAAGTACAATATAGCTCACGCCGCCTAGCCAGCCGTAGGATGCAAAAGCATTGATATAAACATTATGTGGATCAAGATTGAAGTAGACTGAATAACTCCGCGGGCCAAAACCAAGCGGCCGATCAAGCAACATGGGAATACTATTCAGCTGATTACCAAAGCGTCCCTTTTCGCCAGCATCGTAGTTTTTGATCAGCGTAAAGCGGTCTAAAAAGAGATCGCGAACTTCAGGAATTGATAACAGGATGGCCAGTAAAATGGCTGATGCGACAAACCCCACTAACGACAAGACGAATATACGGCTTCGCAAACGCGGGGTTCCGGAAAGCGTAAAGGTCAAGACAACCAGCAAAAACACGCTCATGACAAAATTAATCCACGCACCGCGAGAAAATGCAAGGAAGATTCCGCCCATGATGATCAATAAACAAATTGCAGAAAGCAGCGGCCTACGCTCGGTTCCAAGAATTAATCCGTTGATCAACATAATGGCAGGCAGGATCAGGAATGTTGAGAACACATTGGGATCTTTGAAGAAACCTATTGCCCGACCATAAACTGTCGCAAGTTCACCAAGACCAAGAATTTGGAAGTACCCAGCCATGCCAATGATGGCACTTAATGTGGCTGCAAACACCATGCCGCCTTTGATAACAGCCATACGTTCAACCGGTGCGTAAGCCACATAACAGGCAAAGAAAATTGCCGTAACAGCCATGTAAAATGACACCGCAACAAATGTCACGGCTTTCGGCATATCCAATCCTACGGTTAAACTTAAGGCACCACCGATGTTGTAAAGAACGAGCAAAATTACCATTGGCAAAATTGCAACAGAGATTTGCAATCCTGACTTTAGAAAACACAAAACGACAAGCGCAAACAGCATTTCAACCGGTGCAGGTTCAAATGTCACAAAAAATGATGACGCAAACATCAGCCATACCATCCAGCGCCGAATTTGGCCCAGCGAGATATTGAAGATCGGCTGTGTAAGTGACTGGCTAGTGTAGGTCGTCATTGTTAGTAGGCGTTGTCCTTATTGACCATCGAGAACGGAGTTCTTGCCAATATGTAAAGATCGAAGGTTAACGACCAGTTCTCAATATAGAAAAGATCGTGTTCAACGCGCCTTTGGAGTTTTTCAGTGGTGTCAGTTTCACCACGCCAGCCATTGATTTGCGCCCAACCAGTAATACCAGGTCGCACCTTATGTCGAGCAAAGTAACCATCAACCACATCGCTATAAAGCTGCTCGGCGGCTTTTGCCCGCGTTGGGTGTGGCCGGGGACCGACGAGGGAAAGATCACCTTTCAACACATTAATGAATTGCGGCAGCTCGTCCAAACTTGTGCGGCGGATAAACCGACCAACCCGGGTTACACGCGGATCGCCCTTGGTCACCAGTTTTTCCGCTGTGAAATCAGACATTTCAGTGAACATGGAGCGAAATTTGTAAATTTCGATCAGCTCATTATTAAAACCAAATCGCTTTTGTTTAAACAGAACTGGTCCCTTGGACTCCCAGCGTACAGCCAACGCCACAGCTAACATGATTGGTGAAAAGATAATCAGCGCAAGCGAAGCAATAACCTTGTCTTCGATTGACTTTAAGACAGGCCCCCAATCACCCAGTGGCTTATCGAAAACATCAAGCAGCGCCAAATTTCCGATGTAGGAGTAGGCACGGGGCCGATAGCGCAGTTTCTGATCATACGCGCTTAACCGAATATCCACTGGCAACACCCACAAACGATTAAGAATTTGCAAAAGGCGGCCCTCAGCCGTGAGCGGCAGTGTAACAATCAACATATCAATGCGGGTTTGGCGCACAAAGTCGATGAGGGCGTTGATATCGCCAAGTTTGTTCAGGCCAGCAGTTTCAAGGGGAGCACGAATATCATCACGATCATCAAAGATGCCGACGAGATCGATATCAATATCATGCGAACTTTTGAGCGCTGCAATGATTTTTGCGGCCGGTTCACCACCGCCCACTAATACGGCGCGGCGATTTAACTGGCCGTTTTGGTTCCATTTCCGCAGAACCGCCGCCGTAAACATGCGCAAAGCAATAATGAACAAGGCACCAGCAGCAAACCAAGTGGCCAGCCAAATTCGTGAATAATGATCGTTCACCTTTGCCAAGACTAAACCAACAGCAATAATGCTAAATAAAATCATCCAACTGCCAATGATTTTAGGAATACCTCGCAAAGGGGACAAAAGAGATGTGAGACGGTACATGCCAACCATTTGCAGCATGACAGGAAAACTCAATGCCACTGTAAATATCAAAGCTAAATAGAGCTCTGTCGGCGTAGCGCCAGAAAGGCCGGGATAACGGATGGCGGTCATGAGACCAGCCAGCACTACAGAAACAAACTCAATTGCCCGAACCAAAGTAGAGATAACACGTGGGGCAATAAACGAGCTTTTCACAGTCCTATTCGGAAACGGAACTTTGTCCGCTAAGACAATCCCCGATAGCGCAACTTGTTTAAGTTTCTCCGGACTCGGTTTCATTTTGTGCTTCACTTTGGAACAAGGGACAACCCCAACAACCAACAAAGCAAGATTTGCGCCGAACGCGGACGAAGCAATTAATCAAAGACTATAACCTTAATGGTTATGCAGTGAGAGTTCCATAAAAGCTGGTAACTTTTTCGGCCATTGCCTTGGCGGAAAACTCATTCGCTAAACGGGCCGCCAAATTTTTAGCATCAATTGCAATCTGTTCAGGGATGTTGAACGCCATATCGATGTGCCTCGCAAAGGCTTCCCCGTGCAAAACGCGGCACATCATATCATCCGGTAAAATTTCTGGAATACCGCCAACGCGGCTCGCAATAATCGGCACCTGACCAGCGGCCGCCTCTAAAATCACATAAGGAAAAGACTCGTTGCGCGAAGGCATCACGAGAAACCGACCTTGCCGAAGTGCTTCCGCTGTTGGCAATCTACCAACGAAAGAAACCGTATCACCGAGCCTCAAATCGCCGGCCTGCTTTTTAAATTTCTCCATGTCGGGCCCGTCACCAACCAAAGCCAGCGTATTCCGGCGCTTCTGGTTCAGGATTTTGAGAGCGTCCAAAAGAATATCAACGCCTTTAAGATCGCGCATATCACCAATGAACAACAAGTCAGCAGCGTTGGCCATCGGCTCTACTTTTTTAAATTCCTCTGGCCATAGTCCATTGTGGACAACAATGTTTGGCTTAGACCCAAGTCCCAGTTTTGCTGCAAATGTTTGCCGTTCATAATCGCAAACAAATACCAATCCTGAACCTTTGGTGAGGAGATACTTCTCCGCCGCCAAAAAAATCATTCCCGGTGGCTTGAGCCATTTGTAATGCAAGCTGCCGCCATGGGGCGTGTAAACAGAAGGAACGCGCAAACTGGA
>JAYUOP010000100.1:0-10262 GCA_043760745.1 Hyphomicrobiales bacterium | reverse complement strand
ATCATTGCAGCCTTCTGCACCTCGTTTTATTCATGGCGTTTGGCTTTCATGACCTTCAATGGCAAGCCGCGCGCCGATGCCGATACGATGTCGCACGTACATGAGAGTGCGAACGTTATGTTGATCCCACTTTATATTCTGGCAGCGGGTGCACTTCTTGCTGGTGTTGTGTTCCACGACTATTTTATTGGCCATGAGCAAGCCTTGTTCTGGGGTCGTTCCTTACAACCGCAAACCGAAATCTTAGAAGCAATTCACCATGTGCCAACGTGGGTGAAATTCTCGCCGCTCGTTGCCATGATCCTTGGCTTCTTGCTGGCATTGCAGTTCTATATTCGCAATCCAAAACAACCCCAAGCTTTGGCCGACATGCATCAACCGATTTACCAATTCCTACTCAACAAATGGTACTTTGACGAAATCTATAACTTCTTGTTTGTGCGCCCAGCCATGTGGCTAGGACGCTTCTTCTGGAAGCAGGGTGATGGCCGCGTGATAGATGGCTTCGGCCCAGATGGCATTGCCGCCCGCGTCGGCGACATCACAGGTCGCGTGGTCAAACTGCAAACTGGATTTGTTTATCACTATGCCTTTGCCATGTTGATTGGTGTTGCTGCATTCGTTACTTGGTTTAGTTTTGGGGGCGCACACTAATGTCATCTTGGCCCATTCTTTCCGTCGTCACTTTCTTACCGCTTCTTGGTGTGGTCGCAATTTTGCTTGCCCGTGGCGAGGATCAAGCCGCAAACCGCTATGCCCGTTGGGCCGCCCTTTGGACAGCGATTGTAACCTTCGGTGTTTCGCTCTTCATTCTCGGCGCATTTAACAACGCCGATAGCGGTTTCCAGTTGGTCGAAAAACATGCTTGGCTAGGCAATGTTGCCAGCTACCACATGGGTGTGGACGGTATTTCGATGCCCTTCGTCATCCTCACCACATTCCTCATGCCGATTTGCATCCTTGCGTCTTGGCATGTATCGAAACGCGCCAAAGAATACATGATCGCGTTCCTCGTTTTGGAAACCTTGATGATCGGCGTGTTCTGCGCGCTTGACACTGTCTTGTTTTATCTGTTCTTCGAAGCAGGCCTCATCCCAATGTTCTTGATCATTGGTATTTGGGGTGGCCAGCGCCGCGTTTATGCCAGCTTTAAATTCTTCCTTTATACGTTGCTTGGTTCCGTGCTGATGCTCATCGCTATCATCGCCATGTATTGGCAAGCAGGAACGACCGATATTGTTGCTTTGCTGGCACGCAATCCCGGTTTCCCTGCTGAAATGCAAACGTGGCTTTGGCTGGCGTTCTTTGCTTCCTTTGCCGTGAAAATGCCGATGTGGCCCGTTCACACCTGGTTGCCAGACGCGCACGTTGAAGCGCCAACCGCAGGCTCGGTTATCCTTGCCGCGATCCTTTTGAAAATGGGCGGCTATGGCTTCCTGCGTTTCTCATTGCCCATGTTCCCGGATGCCTCAGTGTATTTCCAACCCATGGTTTATACGCTCTCAGTCGTCGCAATCATTTACACGTCGCTTGTTGCCCTGATGCAAGAAGACATGAAAAAGCTAATCGCATATTCGTCAGTGGCGCATATGGGCTTTGTCACCATGGGCATCTTCTCCTTGACCAAACAAGGCATTGACGGCGCCGTCTTCCAAATGATCAGCCATGGTCTGGTTTCTGGTGCGCTCTTCCTGTGTGTTGGCGTGGTTTACGACCGCATGCACACCCGCGAAATCGCGGCTTACGGCGGCCTTGTGCACCGCATGCCACTCTACGCTTTCATCTTTATGCTGTTTACAATGGCCAATGTTGGCTTACCCGGAACCTCCGGCTTCGTCGGTGAATTCCTTTCGCTCCTCGGCACATTTCAAAGCAATACGTGGGTTGCGTTCTTTGCCACCTTTGGCGTGATCTTGTCGGCGGGTTATGCCTTGTGGCTTTATCGCCGCGTGGTGTTTGGCAAGTTGGAAAAACCAGCGCTCATGCACCTGCCAGACATGACCCCGCGCGAATTGTTGACGTTAGCCCCACTTGCTATTCTCACAATATACTTCGGTGTTTATCCCACGCCAATTTTGGATGTGATTAGCGCCTCCGTCGATAACCTTGTAAAGACCGTGCAAACTGCAAGCCTTATGGCGCAGCAGTTAGCCGCGGTCGCAGCGCAATAAAGGCCTGATGATGTATCTTCTCCAACAAGCTGACGCAGTCGCTGCTCTTCCCGAAATCGTTCTCGCAATTTTCGCGATGGCATTGCTGATGCTCGGCGTTTTCCGCAAAGGCGAAAACCTTGAAATCGTTTCGATTGGTTCTGCAATTGCCTTGATCATTACGGCGGCTCTTGTGATTTGGAGTCCCGCCGAAACCACCCAAGCCTTCGGCGGCGCATTTACGTCAGATGCTTTCGCAAAAGTGATGAAGACCTTTGTGCTCTTTGGTTCAACTGTTGCAATCGTCCTGTCATCGCAATTCTTGAAGCGCTTGGGCATGGCGCAGTTCGAATATCCAATCATCATTCTCTTGGCCACCATCGGCATGATGTTGATGATTTCGGCTAATGATTTGATTGCCCTTTACATGGGCCTCGAATTGCAATCCCTAGCGCTTTATGTCGTTGCCGCGATCAACCGTGACAGTGCCAAATCATCTGAAGCGGGCCTCAAATACTTCGTCCTCGGCGCGTTATCTTCCGGCATGCTCCTCTACGGTTCGTCTCTGATTTATGGCTTCACCGGATCAACCGCGTTTCCACAAATCGCCACCGCAATTACAGCGTCTGGTTCCAGCCTCGGCCTGATCTTTGGCCTCGTGTTTATCGTTGCGGGCCTGTCATTCAAAGTCTCCGCTGTGCCGTTCCATATGTGGACGCCGGACGTTTATGAAGGTGCGCCTACTTCGGTTACGGCCTTCTTCGCCTCCGCGCCAAAGGTCGCCGCTATGGCTCTGTTCACCCGCGTCATGATGGAGCCGTTTGTTCACATGACCAAGGATTGGCAGCAGATTTTAGTATTTGTTTCTATCGCCTCTATGGTCCTCGGCGCGTTCGCTGCCATCGGCCAGAACAACATCAAGCGCCTTTTGGCCTACTCTTCCATCGGTCACATGGGTTTCGCTCTCGTCGGTTTGGCCGCTGGCAACCAAGAAGGCGTGCAAGGTGTTGTGGTTTACATGATGATCTACATGGTCACCACTTTGGCTGTCTTCGCCTGCGTCATGGCGATGCGCCGCAAAGGTGTTTATGTTGAAACCGTTCAAGATTTGGCTGGCCTTGGTCGCACCAACAAAGGATTAGCATTCGTGCTTTCCATGTTAATGTTCTCGCTTGCGGGCATTCCGCCGCTAGCTGGCTTCTTCGGGAAGTATTTTGTATTTCTCGCCGCTGTGAAATCGGGCCTTTTCGCTCTCGCCGTAATCGGTGTTGTGGCCAGCGTTGTGGGGGCTTTCTATTATTTGCGCATCGTGAAAACGATTTACTTTGATGAGCCTGCTGAAGGCTTTGATCCCTTGGATACGGAAGTCAAATTGGTGGCCTATGTCGGCGGCGCATTTGCGTTATTCTTCGTTCTCCTCGCGCAACCCATCGTGAACTTAGCGGCAACCGCTGCTCAGTCGTTGTTTTGATTTCGATTTCAACCGCACCCAAGCGCTACTTTTCGAGCGTTGGCTCCACCAATGTTGAAGCCAAGACTCTGTATGATAGCGGCGTAACGGGCCCGCTTTGGTTGATTGCAGACGAGCAAACAGCGGGTCGTGGCAGGCTAGGGCGCAGCTGGGTTTCGAAGCCCGGAAATCTTTACGCAACTCTCCTCGCAAGCTCTAAAGCGCAAGCAAATCATGCAACAGACATCAGTTTCCTAACTGCCGTAGCCGTTCACGATGCAATTTCGGCAATCAAAAAAATTCCAAACTTAAAACTCAAATGGCCGAATGATTGCCTCATCGATGGCGCAAAAGTTTGCGGAATTCTGCCAGAAGTCATCGGGCAAGCGCCACTTACATTTGCGATTGGCTGCGGCATTAACATTGCCCATGCGCCAGAAAACACGCCTTATCCCGTAACGCATCTCACAGCCCATTCCGACCTGTTCACCGTTGATTCAATGTTTGAGGCTTTGGCGCTAAGTCTTGATAGCTGGTGGAAAATTTGGAACAACGGTGCAGGGTTTTCCGAAATCCGTGCTGCTTGGTTAGACCGTTGCATCGGTTTGAATGACACAATCTTTTGGCAAGAAAAATCTGGAAAATTCATTGACCTTGCGGCCAATGGCGCACTTATTGTTGAGCTGCCCAATGGTACAACCACCCTAATTCATTCCGGCGAAATTCGTTTCGCCGCTGTCGAAAAACGCCGATTGGAAACTGTATGACCGCCCGTAAAAAATCTAACCCTACCAATGACCTCGTCCTGCTGCCGCTCGGTGGCATCGGTGAAATCGGTATGAATTGTTATTGCTATGGTATTGGCCATAGCGATGATCGCGAATGGCTGATGGTCGATCTTGGTGTCAAATTCGGCGGCGAAGCAGAGCCCGGTGTCGATGTGGTTCTGCCCGATGTGTCTTTCATAGCCAGCAACAAAAAACGCCTCAAAGGCCTCGTGATTACGCACGCCCATGAAGATCACATCGGCGCTATTCCGTGGCTGTGGTCCCAACTTAAGTGTCCAATTTATTGCACGCCATTTGCCTCCGAACTCATCGCTCATAAGCTCCGCGAACATGGCCTTGATGAAGTGGTAAAACTGCACATTTTCCCACAGGGCTCAAAATTCAAAGTCGGTTCATTCGATTTGGAATATGTGGCGGTCACCCATTCTATTCCAGAGTCCTGTGCGCTTTACATTAAAACTGAACAAGGCAACGTCATGCACTCTGGCGATTGGAAGTTGGACCCCACGCCAATGCTTGGTCAATCCTACGATGAAAAGCGCTTTCGCGAAATTGGCGATGAAGGTGTGGATGTTCTGGTTTGCGACTCCACCAACGTGCTCCGCGAAGGCCATTCGCCGTCGGAGCGAGATGTGGCCGCGGCACTAACCGATATTGTTGCCCATGCTGAAGCCCGCGTTGTAGTTACCACATTTGCATCCCATGTTGAGCGGATTTCTTGCGCCGTTCGTGCCGCCCGCGCCAATGGCCGCGAAGTGGTGATCGCTGGCCGCGCCATGCGCAACACCATAGAAGCCGCCCGCAAATGTGGCTACTTGAAAGACGCCGGTGCCTTCCTCGATGAAGAAGCATTTGGCTACTTGCCGCGAGATAAAATTATGCTGCTGTGCACCGGCAGCCAAGGTGAATCCCGCGCTGCCATCGCCCGCATTGCCGAGGACCAACACCCACGCATTTCTTTGGACGCTGGCGACATGGTCATCTTCTCTTCGCGCACCATTCCTGGCAATGAAAAAGAAGTCTCCGCTGTTCACAATAACCTCGCCAATGTTGATGTTGAAATTATCACTTCCGACGATGCCCTCGTGCATAGTTCCGGCCATCCCCGCCAAGGCGAACTCAAGAAAATGTATGAATGGTTGCGGCCCCGCGCCCTTGTCCCCATGCATGGTGAACCGCGCCATCTTCGCGCGCATGTGAATTTCGCGAAAGCCAATGGTATCGCCGAAACCTTGATCTTGAAAGACGGCGCAATCGCCAGACTTTGCCCGGGTCCAATTGCGAATATCGATGAAGCTGCTGGCGGCGTTCTCCATGTCGATGGCAAGCTTATCGTTCCAGCGCTTGATGGCCCGGCAAAACAACGCCGCAAGCTTTCGGTTGTTGGTGTGATCTTTGTAACCGCTGTCATTGATGAAAGTCTGCAACTGGCTGACGATCTCATTATTCTTACTGATGGCTTGCCGAAAGGCATTGAGGACGAGCTTGAAGAGGCCGCCGAGCGCGCCTTTGACAGCATGCCCAAACCACGCCGCAAGGATGATGCCATTGTCGCCGAAACCATTCGCACCAACATTCGCCGCCAAGCCGAACAAATTTGGGGGAAGAAACCAATTTGTAAGGTCGTCGTGGTGCGGGTGTAACTGCTATACTTAGCGAATCATGAGTAAAGCCGTTCCGCCACCACCACCCTCCCGCATTGAGGGCATTGCCCTGCATGACGCGCTCGAAGAGCGCTATTTGGCCTATGCGCTATCCACGATTATGCACCGTGCTTTGCCGGATGTTCGCGACGGCTTGAAACCCGTGCATCGCCGCTTGCTCCATGTCATGCAGCTCTTGCGCCTTGACCCAACTGCGGCATTCAAAAAATCTGCGAAGATCGTGGGCGACGTTATGGGCGGCTACCACCCGCACGGCGATCAATCGATTTACGATGCACTAGTTCGTCTCGCGCAGGACTTTTCTTCGCGCTATCCCTTGATCGATGGCCAGGGAAACTTCGGCAATATCGATGGCGATAGTGCAGCGGCCTACCGCTATACCGAAGCCCGCATGACCGAGGTGGCCAAGTTGCTGCTGGAAGCGCTTGATGAAGATAGTGTTGATTTCCGTGCCAATTACGATGGTTCAGTTGAAGAACCAACAGTGCTCCCCGGCGCGTTTCCTAATCTCTTGGCCAATGGCGCCACCGGCATTGCTGTAGGAATGGCCACGTCTATACCGCCACACAACGCCGCTGAACTTTGCGAAGCTGCACTCCATCTGATTAAATTCCCCGCCGCTACCGTAGAGAAACTTGCAACATTCGTCATCGGCCCAGACTTCCCGACTGGCGGCATTATCACCGACACGCACGAGAGCATTGTTGAAGCTTACCGCACCGGGCGTGGTGGCTTCAAAGTGCGCGCCCGCTGGAGCGTTGAAGATTTAGGTCGCGGTGCGTGGCAAATTGTCGTCACAGAAATTCCCTACCTTGTCCAAAAAAGCCGCCTCATTGAAAAAATTGCCGAGCTGCTGACAGCAAAAAAACTGCAACTCCTTGGCGATGTCCGTGATGAATCTGCTGAAGATATTCGCCTCGTTCTTGAGCCAAAGGTAAGGACCACTGAGCCTGCATTGCTCATGGAGCAAATGTTCCGCAATACGGAATTGGAGTCCCGCTTCCCACTGAACATGAATGTGTTGTCCGGTGGCAAAGTGCCAATGGTCATGAGCCTGAGAGATGTTTTGCGTGAATGGCTTGACCATCGCAAAACCGTTTTGCAACGCCGCACGCAATTTCGTTTAGGAGAAATCGCCCGTCGTCTCGAATTGCTTGCAGGCTATCTGATTGCCTATCTTAATCTTGATGAAGTGATCCGCATCATTCGCGAAGAAGATGAGCCAAAGCCGGTGTTAATGGCCACGTTCAATCTCAACGATACCCAAGCCGAAGCCATTTTGAATATGCGTTTGCGGGCTTTGCGTAAACTTGAAGAAATGCAAATCCGAACCGAGTTTGATGGCCTCACCAAAGAACAATCGGCATTACAAACTTTGCTTGGCTCCGACGATGAACAATGGGCGACGGTCTCCGAAGAAGTCAAAAAAGTCCGCGACAAGTTCTCTAAGAAAACGCCTTTGGGCCGCAGACGAACCGACTTTGCCCAAGCGCCAGATATTGATATTGATCTTGAGCAAGCCAATATTGAGCGCGAACCCGTAGCCGTGATCTGCTCCGAAAAGGGCTGGATCCGCGCCATGAAAGGCCATATCGAAGATGTCAGTACACTGACATTCAAAGATGGCGATAGCGGTAAATTCGTGGTCAATGCGCAAACCACTGATCGTATTATGTTATTCACGTCATCGGGTAAATTTTTCACCCTTGATGCCGCAAAACTGCCCGGCGGCCGTGGCCATGGCGAACCATTGCGCCTGATGGCAGACTTAGATGCCGCCGAGTCTATCATCTCGCTATTCATTTACACACCCGGCCGCAAGCTGCTTGTGGCGTCAAGTGATGGTGATGGCTTCATTGTGCCTGAAGATGAATGCTTGGCCAACACGCGTAAAGGCAAACAGGTATTGAATGTAAAGCTTCCTGCCGAAGCGCAAGTCTGCGCTTTTGTGCCCGAGGGTGCCGATCATATCGCCTCAGTAGGTGAAAACCGAAAATTGCAAATCTTCAAGCTCTCCGACTTGCCAGAAATGAGCCGCGGTAAAGGTGTTCGCTTGCAGAAATTCAAAGACGGTGGCCTCTCCGATGCCCGCGCCTTCAAGATTGCCGATGGCCTCTCTTGGCTTGACACATCGGGTCGCACTTGGACCGTAACGGATCTCGCGGAATGGATTGGCGAACGCGCCGGGGCCGGCCGATTGCCACCCAAAGGCTTCCCTAAAAACAATCGTTTCAGTTAAGAGCGAGCCACAGTTGCGAATCCTTCATCATCAAGCGAGACATGCAAAGTCTCGCCTTTGATGACGCGCATTTCTTGGGGCAGGGGATGGTAAGCCTGATGCCAATGACTGCCACTAAACGGTTGGTTAGCCGCCCGCGCACCATTAAAATCCGCCATGAACCAGCTTAACACACCATGCAAAGTTCCAGTTTCGGTAACATGAATGGGTTGCGCCACGCTTTCCGGGCAATTGATGTAAGTGTAACGGCGCAGCAGTTTTGGAGCGCTCAGAAAATTATGTTTATGCAGCTCCACATGGACCGGAAAATAATTGCCGGTCGAAAATTCATTTAGATCGCTGAGATCAAAGCCGCAAGCCGTACTTGCCCGATTGCAATCGGCCAGACTTACGCTGGAAATCAATTGCACAGTTTGATCAACCGAAATTGGCATAATCAACGTGTTTGGACCTGCAATTTTTGCAATATCCCGCGCAATCGGCATGAATCCTTCGCCTACGACGCCGCAATCTAGTGTTTCAGTAAACAAAACGTCTGGGTTCAAAGGGATCAACCCTTTTTCAAGCGCCATGGTGGAGGATTCGTTGATTACTTCGATGCGATCCGCAAAGTCGGTTTTTGCAATAATGCGCCGCGCGACAGTTGCAAGGTTCTCGTTCATTTCGCATGTCACAACCCGCGCTGCGCCATATTTTGCAAACAAAAGGGCAACTAGCCCCGTGCCCGTGCCAATTTCAACGACCGTTTTGCCAGCCAAATCCAAGCTTGCAATCGAACGCTCAATTGCACCATTACGGGGATGATCATTGACCATCGCGAAATGCCAAACCGGAAAATCGCGCCGCATCTTACTAATATCAAGGAGAGTTTTTGTCGAGGTGCCTGCCTGGACGGAAGGTTTTATTGAACCAATTGCACTCATGAAAACCCACGCCTACTAGCTATAATTGTTCACTTACAAGCATAAACCTTAAGCAGCAATGTTAACCAAATATTGTCCGTAAACAAGCGTTTTAGTGTACAATTGTAACAACATGGTTAAGGTGATGGTTAGGGAGAGTTCTAGCTAATTTTAAGAGATGGAACTGACATGAACGGCAGGCGATACTTCATTGAAAATGGGAACTTAAAGGTTTCTCCTATAACCACAAATTTATCCCAGGCCGAAGAAGATTATCGCCTTCACAAAGAGGGTGTCGTTCGCATAACTACAGGCGAAATTGGCACCGAGATAAAATGGTCTGTCTTCTCGCCCTGTTTTTCATCACTTTTTACGGCATTAAATTGGTTGCCCTCAGTCGAAGGGCCATTTGTACTCCGGTATTATCTTTCTGGCTGGTTCGAAGAAGTTCATCAAAGCGCACCAGATACAATCTTCCGCTTAGAAGAAATTATAGCAAAAAGTGAAATTCACGTTTCTCAACGCACAATTGTTAAGGAAATGAAACCTTCTGACAACGTAACGCCCACACTCCTGCATAATAGTTTTTTACGCGAAACCCCAGTGGATGAATACGCCGTTTCCTGTGTGCATGATAAGTTCAGCAACCAATTTCGCGTTGAAAAAATTGGCTCAAAGTCAGTTATGGCGCGGATCTATGGCACGATCCTCGCGTCCTATCCATGCAAAAATGGGAACTCCTATGACCGCACAGTAAGTGAGGCATACAATGAAGTGATTTCATCTGGTAAGCCGCGCTATGATCATGTCCTTGCTTCGCTCTATGCGCCTGACAATACGCAGCATTGGCTGCCATATCATCGTGTGATTTTCCCGCATCTGAGGCCAGATAAAACTGTTGGTGTCTCCATCATGACGGAAGTAGCCCAAGTCAACATTCGTTTGATCTAGCTAGCGTTAACTTACCATTGGGAGTTTTGTGACATTTTCCTAACTTAATATTCTGCGCCGCAGACAACGGGGGCTTTGCGTGAGTCTAGATATCAATAACACTGTAAAAAGTGATCAA
>JAYUOP010000099.1:0-10264 GCA_043760745.1 Hyphomicrobiales bacterium | reverse complement strand
GAGCTATCACAAATCCGCAATCGCTCGATCCCGTGGACGCGCAAATGGGTGTCAATAACTGCCATTTCATCCTTGCCCATTTTACAGGTTCCAACGGGATGATAGGACGAGCGTGCATTGCTGCGGGCTAAAATCTCGTAGTCTTTTTTGGTTTTGCAAAGCGTGCCAGGGAAATGCTCATCAGCTACAAAGCGTTGCATAGAGCGACTGCGGCCAATTTCTTGTGTGATCTTAAGAGCGTCGATATGGCGGTCGAGATCATATTGCTCAGCGAAGGAATTTGGATCGACGATGGGCGCATCTTTGGGATTGTTCGAGGCCAATGTTACGCTGCCTCTTGAGCGCGGCCGGGTGTGATAAGAATTACACGTAGCGCCATTGCCACCCGGAACCGTGCCCACACCTTCTTCAACGCCCGCACCGGCTAAGAAATGGAACTGCAGGTCCGGGGTTTTTTCGGAGCGATCGCTCCACCAAAATGCGCCTGCCTCAACAATGTTGGAAGCTACGGGCCCAGACTTAAACATCAGATATTGTAAACCGGCCCAAGCTTTCCAATGCAGTTTTTTGTATTTGTCATAAGAATGATCGCCGTTCAAAACCCAAGTAACATCAGTTGAAAAATGGTCGTGCAAGTTCTGGCCAACACCGGGCAGATGATGAACGAGGGACACATTTTTTTCGCGTAGATGTGCGGCGGGACCAATGCCCGACAAGAGCATAAGTTTTGGCGAACCAATAGCGCCGGCTGTTAAAATGACTTCGCTCTCAGCACGGACAATCTTGCGGTCATTGCCCTCAATAATTTCAACGCCAATGGCGCGGCCGTTTTCAATCACAATCCGGCTGACCGACACACCTGTGAGCACCTCAAGGTTAGACCGCTTCATGACCGGCTTTAGGTATGCGACTGCCGCGCTGCAGCGTTTGCCGTCGCGGATAGTGGTTTGATAAAGACCTGCTCCCTCTTGTCTTCCGGAATTGAAATCTGGATTCATCGGCATGCCAATATCCATGCAGCCTTGCACAAAAGCGAGCGAGACTTTGTTAGGCTGGTTCAAATCAGAAACAGTTAAAGGGCCATCCACACCGTGGGCGCTGCCGCCCAATCTGGTGTTGCCTTCTGACTTGTAAAAATAGGGATTGAGGTCGGCAGCGGCCCAGCCTTTGCAGCCGTGATCACGCGCCCAAGCATCATAATCCTCTGGGCAACCACGCGTATAAATTTCTGCGTTGATCGAGCTTCCGCCACCGAGAACGCGAGCTTGTGGGTAAACGACAACGCGATTGTTGGCATGTTTTAATGGTGCGGTTTTATAACCCCAAGTCAGTGGGCCGCCGGTCATTTTGAAGAAGCCAACCGGCATGTGTATGTAAGGATTGGTATCGCGTGGACCTGCTTCCAATAACAAAACACTTGCTTCGGGCATTTCGGAAAGCCTGGCCGCCAGCACGCAACCTGCTGATCCGCCACCTACAATGATATAGTCATATCCAGATTTCACGCCTGCAAACTCTTGCAAATATTTTCAACTTCGCATAAGCATAAATAACTATCTGGTTATTTTCAAGTGATAGAGTAGAGCGTGGCAAAGATTATTCCAAAGAAGCGCGATCCCGAAGCCACCAAGCGGCGTATTCTTGCAGCGGCGACCGTTGAATTTGCGAAAAATGGTTTGGGTGGTGCGCGCGTAGATGTAATTGCGGCGCGGGCGAAGGCCAATAAACGCATGATGTATCATTACTTCGGTAACAAGGATGCACTGTTTCAGGTCGTACTTGAGGATGCTTATGGCGCGTTTCGTGACGCGGAAGCAAAGCTCGAATTGCAGGTACTAGATCCAATCGCGGCGATGCGAAAACTAGTAACATTTATCTGGACCTATTTTCTTGATAACCCCGAATTTATCACGCTGGTGAATAGTGAAAATTTGCACAAGGCCAAACACGTCAAAACCTCAACGCGAATGAAAGAAATGAGTCGTCCCTTTGTTGGACGAATGGCGGAGCTGCTCGTGCGGGGCGAGAAGGCTGGTGTGTTTCGCCTTGGGCTTGATCCCGTGCAAGTGCATATTACTTTGGCGGCGATCAACTATTATTACATCACCAATCGGTTCACGGGCTCTATCGTGTTCGAGCGCGATTTAATGAGCAAGGCGGCACTTGAAGCGCGTTTGGCATTTAACATCGAAAGTGTGTTGCATATGATTTGTGTACCGTCTGCAATCGCGAATAGGGAGGTTAGTTCATGTGTAGTGTTGCATTGGTGACGGGTGCGGCGCGCGGCATTGGACGCGCTATTGCATTGCAATTGGCGCAGGATGGATTCGATGTTGCGATCAATGATGTTGTTAATTCTGACGCGCTGCACAAGACAGTTGCTGAAGTTGAAATATTGGGTCGAAAGTCTTGCGCGATCATTGCTGACATTGGCGATATTGTACAGCATGAAGCAATGTTGAATGCGGTGGAAAATAAACTGGGACCGATTTCAACACTTGTGAATAATGCTGGGGTTTCGGTTATGAACAGGGGTGATCTTTTGGATGTCAGCTCGGAGAGTTATGATCGCTGTTTGGATATCAATACGCGCGGTACATTCTTTCTATGTCAAGCATTTGCCAAGCGCTTATTGGCGCGAACCCGTGAAGAAATACATCATAGCATTGTTACAGTGTCTTCCGCCAATGCCACTGCGGTTTCGATTGCGCGTGGTGAATATTGTGTGTCGAAAGCAGGCGTTGCCATGACTACACAATTGTTTGCGGCCCGTTTGGCTAATGATGGCATTGGGGTTTATGATATTCGGCCGGGCTTTATTGAGACAGAAATGACTGCCCCTTCAAAAGCCAAATATGATGCATTGATTGACGGTGGGTTGACAGTGATCAAGCGCTTTGGCCAGCCAGAAGAAGTGGCACGGATTGCCTCAACATTAGCGCAAGGTTTGCTGCCGTACACATCAGGCCAGGTGATCTATGCCGATGGTGGATTAATGACGGTGAGGTATTAAGATGAATATTATTCTGCCAAACCTTACAGGTGCTCTGGAGCCATATCGTTTGGTTGGTAAGGCTCTTCCTGTTACTGCGCCAACAAAACCATTTAACCGCATTGCCTTCGCGGCCGCACATGTGGTTGCGGACCCGATGCAGGGCGGGATCGATTGGGAAGCTACGCTTAGCTATAGGCGCCATCTCTTAGGACTTGGTTTTAACATTGCAGAAGCGATGGATACATCTCAACGCGGAATGGGGTTGGATTGGCCGACCGCCTTGGAGTTGATTAAGCGTTCATTGGCGGATGCGACCGAGCCAACCCGGATTTACGCTGGCTGCGGAACTGATCATCTTCAGCCTACGGACGATGTCACGTTAGATGATGTGGTGGGGGCTTATCTTTTGCAGCTGCACGCCATCCAAAAACTTGGCGGCCGGATTATCTTAATGGCCAGCCGGGCTTTGGCGCGGATTGCAAAAGGTTCGGATGATTATGCTTATGTTTATAGCAGGGTCTTACAGGAAGCGGATTATCCCGTTATTCTGCATTGGCTTGGCGAGATGTTTGACCCAGCTTTGCCGCGCTATTGGGGTGGCGATGGTTTTTCCGCTGCAATGCGCTCCTGCTTACACATTATCAACGACAATAGCGCCAAAGTTGATGGCATTAAAATTTCGCTACTCGACGCCGATAAAGAGATTAGTTTTCGCCGCGCATTGCCTGTGTCAATAAAAATGTACACAGGGGACGACTTCAATTATCCCGATCTCATTGCTGGCGATGCCGACGGATTTTCACATGCGTTACTTGGGATTTTCGCTGCCATTGGACCAGCGGCATCATTGGCCTTGAGCGCATTGGCAGCGGGTGATCGCGCCACGTATGATCGCTTGATGTTACCTACTGTTCCGCTTTCGCGAGCGATTTTTCAAACACCGACCATGCACTACAAAACTGGTATTGTTTTTCTGGCTTGGCTCAACGGACATCAATCACATTTTGTGATGGTGAATGGTGCGCAATCGCAGCGGTCGATCACGCATTTTTCCGAAGTGTTTCGATTGGCTGATCACGCGGGATTATTGGCACAGCCTGATCTCGCAATCGCGCGCATGAAAACATTGTTGGCGTTGCACGGTGCGTGATCTTTCGGGGCGGCCCAATCTCTGCTGTATCAATACCGCGACCCTTGGTTTTCAAGCGCCGATATTCGCCGTGATTGAAGAAATTGCGCGCGCTGGTTTTGCAGGCATTTCACCATGGCGGCGCGAGGTTGAAGGGCATGATGTGGCGGCGATTGCGCGCGCAATAAAAGATGCAGGTCTTGTGGTTCCAGGTTATTGTCGCAGCACTTATATTCCGTCTACGGATCAATCTGGATTTTTGGCGAACATCGATTCGAATAAGCGGGCGATTGTTGACGCTGGTGTTTTGGGCGCTGAGACTTTTGTGATGGTTGTCGGCGGATTGCCTGCAGGATCAAAAGATTTGGCAGCGGCGCGGGCGCAAGTCGTCCATGCAACTGGTATACTTGCCGCATTTGCACGCGAACATGGTGTGAAAATCGCGCTTGAACCTTTGCATCCGGTTTATGCTGCGGATCGCAGTTGCTTGACGTTGTTGTCAGAAGCGCTTGATATGGCCGAGGCCATTGGCCCAGATATTGGTATCTGTTTAGATGTTTATCATGTCTGGTGGGATCCCTATTTGGCGCGCGACATAGCACGGGCGAGAAACAAGATTTCCAATTTTCATATTTGTGATTGGCTGGTTCCAACCACTGACATTCTCAATGATCGCGGATTGATGGGGGACGGTGTAATTGATGTTCCAGCCATCCGCGAGATGGTCGAGGCGGCCGGTTTTGATGGCTTAGTTGAGATCGAAATATTCTCGGCAAATAATTGGTGGCGGCAACCAATGAACGTCACCCTTGACGCCATTAAGCGGCGGCTCGGGAGTGCTTGTTAGGGCTGGCAAAATCATACGCGGTACAATAGAATCAGCTCAGACAAATCAAAGAAGGGTTGCATGAGATGAAATTTGGTTGCAGTTTAATGGTGGCGGGCTTTGCGCTCATGGTGTCCTCTGGTGTGGCGCTGGCTGCAAAGTGTGGAAACACTTCTGCTGGATTTGAAGCATGGAAAACAGCTTTTGCAGAGGAAGCCAAATCGAATGGTATCAAGCCTAAGGCTTTGACGGCGCTTGAAACTGCGAGTTATGCGACAGCGACGATTAAGGCCGACCGCAATCAGAAAAGCTTCAAGTTAACATTGCCGCAATTCTTGGCTAAGCGAGGTGCGCCCACAATCGTTTCGCGCGGTAAGAGTTTGAAAAAATCAAACGCGGCATTGTTTGCCAAGATTGAAAAAACCTATGGTGTTCCAGCGGGACCTTTGATTGCAATTTGGGGCATGGAAAGTGGTTTTGGTGGTTCTACGGGAAATCAAAATACGCTCTCGGCAGTGGCGACATTGGCCTATGATTGCCGCCGATCGGCGTTCTTCGAAGAGCAGCTTTATGCGATGTTGAAGCTGATACAGTCTGGTCGCGTTTCGGCTGGTGCTAAAGGTGCGATGCATGGCGAAATTGGCCAAACGCAATTCATGCCAAAGAGCGTGATGCTTTACGGTAGCGGCAATCTCAATTCAAAAGAAGCGGCTCTCATTTCAACCGCGCGTTTTTTAGTAGGCCATGGCTGGCAAAGCGGCGAAGGTTACCAGCCGGGCCAAGCGAATTTTGGCGCTATTGAAGGGTGGAATGCAGCTGGCGTTTATCAAAAAGCGATTGCCATTATGGGCAAACAGATTGATGGGAATTGAGCACCATGAAAGTTGATCCGGGAAAAATGTTAGAGCGCACGCCGGAAGGGTTCAATGCCTTGGCCTGGGTGTTGTATTTTGTTTCAGCTGGTTTGGCAGTGGCCACATTGGGTGAAATTTCAGGGACACTTTTGTGCATCGGTGCAATCGTTGTCATCGTATTATCATCATCGCGGAAGTCGGATGCGGCGGGAACTATTTTTGCCAGTCATCTCGAAAACATTCGCTGGGTCATGCTGGTCAATTTGATCGCCAGTATCATTTTGCTTACACTCACTTTCATCACCTTTGGCTTAGGTATCGTTATCACCTGGCCACTCTATGTGATTTTGCTGGTGTGGACCGGGTTTAAGTTAATCCGGGGCATGATGAAGCTGAATGATGGGGTTGGGTATTGAGGTTGGAGATATTCGGGTTGTTGCGCGGTCCCGCACCTGATTTGCGTTGCAAATCTGTCCTCTCCCGTGCGCGGGCGAGGTGGAGGTTTATTCCCAATCTAAAACGACTTTCCCGCATGATCCCTGCTTCATCAGGTTAAATCCTGTGGCGTAATCCTCTGCTTTCATGCGGTGGGTGATGACTTTGCGGACGTCTAGGCCGGATTGCAGCATAGCGATCATTTTATACCAGGTTTCAAACATTTCGCGGCCATAGATGCCTTTGATGGTGAGGGCTTTGAAGATGATGGTGTTCCAGTCGACAGGCATTTTGCCGGATGGAATGCCGAGCATAGCGATCTTGCCGCCCATGATCAGGTGCTTGGTCATTTGCTCGAAGGCCGCCGGAGCGCCAGACATTTCGAGGCCGATATCAAAACCTTCGCGCATGCCGATCCGCTGCATCACATCGGGTAAATGTTCCTTGGACACATTTACCGTCACAGCGTCAGCGACTTGATTACACAGTTCCAAGCGATAATCATTCACGTCTGTGACCACCACATGGCGGGCCCCTACATGGCGGCACACGGCGGCGGCCATAATGCCGATGGGGCCAGCGCCAGTGATCAACACATCCTCGCCAACGAGATCGAAGGACAAAGCAGTGTGCACGGCATTGCCGAGGGGATCGAGAATAGCGCCGATTTCATCATCGACTTCTTCCGGCAAATGAATGGCGTTGAAAGCGGGAATTTTGAGATATTCGGCAAAGGCGCCGGGCACATTGACGCCCACGCCCTTGGTTTCAGGATCAAGATGAAAGTGGCCTGCTCGTGCCATGCGGCTTTTCATGCCAATGAGATGGCCTTCGCCAGACACGCGGTCGCCCACTTTAACGGTGCGAACATGGCTTCCGATATCACAGACGACGCCCGCAAATTCATGGCCCACGACCATGGGCACAGGTATAGTTTTCTGCGCCCAATCATCCCATTTCCAAATGTGAAGATCAGTGCCGCAAATTCCGGTTTTGGCAACCTTGATCAAGATATCATCGGGGCCAATTTGTGGTACCGGCTCATCGCGTAAGGTGAGACCTTCATTGGGTTCGGCTTTTACAAGGGCGCGCATTCTTTGAGTTCTCCGCTGTTCAGTTGGTAAATCTACACGCAAGTTTAGCGGGGTTAAAGGGTGGGTGAGAAACGATCAACACGCCTCAAACTATGCCGAGTTTCTTCCCAACCTTCGTGAAAGCAGTAATCGCAGCTTTAATATCGACTTGGGTATGAGCGGCAGACATTTGCGTACGGATACGGGCTTGGCCTTTGGGCACAACAGGGAAGAAAAATCCGGTAACGTATATGCCTTCGACATAAAGTTCAGCGGCCATGTCCTGTGCAACTTTTGCGTCACCCAGCATTACTGGAATAATGGGATGAGAGCCTGCAGCAAGTGTGAACCCGGCGCGTATCATGCCGTCACGAAACTGGTTGGCATTGGCGACTAGTTTTGTCCGGAGTTCGTCTCCGGCTTCGGCCAAGTCTATCGCTTTGATAGAAGCAGCAACGATTGCTGGTGGCAACGCGTTAGAGAAGAGATAAGGTCGCCCGCGTTGCCGTAATAGGTCGACTATTGGTTTTGCGGCGGCAATGTATCCGCCCGCAGAACCACCCAATGCCTTGCCAAATGTGCCTGTGAGAATATCGACTTTAACGCCAGCGCGCGCGGGCGTACCGCGCCCTGCTGGACCCGTAAAGCCCGTGGCGTGGCAATCGTCCACCATGATCAGAGAATCATATTTATCGGCAAGGGCGCGGATGGAATTCAAGTCAGCATAGAAACCATCCATTGAGAATACACCGTCGGTGACGATGACAATGCGGCGGGCGTTTTCAGCTTTGGCGACTTTGAGGCAATCTTCGAGTGCATTCATGTCGCCATTTACAAAGCGATGGCGTTTGGCTTTGGAAAGCCTAATGCCGTCGATAATCGAGGCGTGGTTTAACGCATCAGAAACAATAGCGTCTTGTTCGCCAAAGAGCGGTTCAAAAACCGCACCATTGGCGTCAAAGCAGGCGGCAAAAAGGATTGCATCTTCCATTCCTACATAATCAGCGATGCGGCGTTCCAGAGCTTGATGCAGGTCGGTTGTGCCGCAAATAAAGCGGACTGAGGCCATGCCGAGACCATAGCTATCGAGGGCATCTTTAGCCGCTTTGATAAGTGCGGGATGATTGGCAAGGCCGAGGTAATTATTAGCGCAGAAGTTCAAAACCTGACGGTTGCCCACAACTTTGATATGCGCGGATTGTTCCGACAGAATTTCGCGTTCGTGTTTCCAAAGGGATTGCGCTTTTATAGCGGCGAGTTCGGCTTCGATTGATTTCAGAAGGTTGGACAATATAAGGCTTACTTTCTAATAAGGATCACAGTTACATTTTTATCTGAACGAAATGATTTATCGCTAGTGATGAAGTAATCACATCCTGCTTCGAGTGCCGATAAATGGTGGATCGAATCCATGAGTTTAAGGCCGAACTTACCACTATGTCTGGCCGCACTGGTTGATAATTCACCAGTTAGCTGGATCAGTTGAACTTCATTCTTGGCATAAAAAAGTCTTTCAAAAGCGGCAACGGCGATGGTGTCATTGTTGGCGGAGGGTTTGTAAATGCATTCTGCAATGGTAATTTCGTTGGTAAAAATCGACGCGCCAACCGTTGCCAAAAGCTCAAAAAAATCTGAAACTTGATCGTAAAAATCAGGCACGCCTTCGATGAAATAAATGAAGATATTGCTGTCAATGTAAACCCGCGATTGGGCCGAAATGTTATTCATCGCTCCGCAACCAGCGAATATCTGTATCTACTTCTTCGGCAGTCCGCGGATTTGATTTACTTGCGCCTGCCTTTGCAAGAGAGAGCAGTAGGGACAAATTTTTCTTTTTTGGTTCATGCGATTGTTCGTTCAAAACATCATCCAAATGGCGGTTTAAAGCCTCTAGCACCAAAAAAGAGCGTGACCTTCGCGATAACTTCGTCGCTTTATCGAGTTTTGATTTGGTAGCCTCTGGGAGGCGTATGGACACGGTGGTCATGGCAACCTCATTTCACAATCCCAGAAAAGCAGTTGTAACACAATGTAGTCGAACCCGCAAATGCTCAGCCGCCCGGTATTCTCGGGAGCAGGTAAATCTCGGCGTTTTCCGGCAATTCTTGCTCCCATGTGTCGCGGTAGATTTTGCCGTTGATCGAGACCGCGATGCCGCGCGTAATATGCGGCCCCATGCCGGGATATTGCTCTTCAAGTTTGCGAAACAGTTCACGAATGGTTTTGGCATAGATTGAAACGGAGAGGGCGCCGCCGACCATTGGTCGCAGCGCCCCCCAGAGATGAACCTGTACTTTGCTCAATTTATTTGGCGCTATGAATTGCCTTTAAAATGCGTGGCGGCGACATTGGAATATGGGTCATGCGCACACCAGTTGCATTCGATACGGCATTGGCGATCGCTGCCAATGGCGGCACGATTGGGGTTTCGCCAACGCCGCGCACACCATGAGGATGGTTCGGGTTAGGAATTTCCAAAATCATCGTGTCAATGAACGGTAAATCCGAACAAACTGGAATGCGATAATCCAAGAAAGCCGGATTTTGCAAACGGCCATTCGCGCCATAGACATATTCCTCATTCAAGGCCCAGCCAATGCCTTGAGCGGCACCGCCTTGGTACTGTCCTTCAACATATGTCGGATGAATGGCTTTACCAGCATCCTGAATCACAGTGTAGCGCAGCACAGTGGTTTTGCCGGTTTCGGGATCAACTTCGATGTCGCAAATATGCGTACCGAAGGAAACGCCTGCACCATCGGCAACCAACTCGCTATGACCAGCAATTGGGCCGCCGGTATTGCCAGCGCCCGCTGCCAATTCCTTTAATGACAATGGAGCCAAGTTTCCTTTGGATGCGCCAGTTGCTTTGGCCTGACCATCTTCCCACACGACATCATCAACGCTGATTTCCCAAGTTTTTGCAGCGCGTTCACGCAAGACCTTAATGGC
>JAYUOP010000098.1:0-10266 GCA_043760745.1 Hyphomicrobiales bacterium | reverse complement strand
TCAGTGTGCTGAGCTTTTTTGGTTCAACCCAAGGCCTGTCATATTCCGGCGCTTCATCGCCCATTTGCTTAATCGGCAAATCAGCTTTGATCTCGCCTTCATGCTTGATGATAAAGCGCATCGTGTCGGTGGTTTTGCCGATAATCGCAAAATCCAAACCCCATTTGTGGAATATGGCTTCGGCTTGCTTTTCGAGTTCAGGCCGCAAAACCATAAGCATCCGTTCTTGAGATTCGGACAGCATCATTTCATAAGCCGTCATTCCTGTTTCGCGGCAGGGAACCATATCAAGATTAAGCTCAATGCCGAGATCGCCTTTTGCGCCCATTTCAACTGCGGAAGATGTGAGGCCAGCAGCGCCCATATCTTGAATAGCAATCACAGCACCTGATGCCATCAATTCGAGGCAGGCTTCGAGCAGGCATTTTTCAGTGAAGGGATCGCCAACCTGAACGGTTGGACGTTTTTCGGCAGCTTTATCGTCAAATTCAGCAGAAGCCATGGTCGCCCCGTGAATGCCGTCCCGGCCGGTTTTTGCGCCGAGGTAAACCACGGGGAGGCCAACGCCCTTGGCTTTGGAGTAGAAAATTTTATCGGTATCGGCAAGGCCGACGGCCATCGCGTTGACCAGAATGTTGCCATTATAACTTGTGTGAAAATTTACTTCGCCGCCGACTGTGGGCACGCCAAATGAATTGCCATAACCGCCAACGCCTGCCACAACGCCAGACACGAGATGACGGGTTTTGGGGTGATCGGGTGAGCCAAAGCGGAGCGCGTTTAACGCCGCTATAGGCCTTGCGCCCATGGTGAATACATCGCGTAAGATACCGCCAACGCCAGTGGCCGAACCTTGATAGGGTTCAATGAACGAGGGGTGGTTGTGGCTTTCCATTTTGAAAACGATTGCCTGCCCATCGCCGATATCAACCACGCCAGCGTTTTCGCCGGGGCCTTGGATAACCCGGGATCCTTTGGTGTGCAGGGTTTTGAGCCATTTTTTGGAGGACTTGTACGAGCAATGTTCGTTCCACATAGCCGAGCAAATACCAAGCTCCGTCATAGTTGGGGTGCGGCCGAGCAGCTTTAGGAAGTGCTCATATTCGTCTGGCTTGAGCCCGTGTTGTTTGACAATTTCTGGGGTGATTGTTGGTTCAGCAGCGTTTTTCATGTTGGGCTGCGTTTAGCGGGAAACTCAGCGAATCACAAATCGCTTTTGGGGTTTTGCTTAGGTTTTTTCGGCGCGGTTTCGGGAGCGGCAGCAGGTTTTCCATCCAAAGCAGCATTGAGCTTTTTGAGCTCTTCAACCCTATGTTGTTCGGAACTTAGCTTACCAAAATGGTTCTTAGTCGACACTTAACTCTCTCCATGAGTTGTCTGGTGATATTTTCAGAGAGTTTAAGTTGCAAAGATTTAGAAACTCCTAATGGTTGTAAAGAGTTGATCACACTCGCAATGCTAGTGTATTTTCGCGTAACACGGTTTCAAAAATTTATGTCGTACTTGATTTAATTTTAAGCTGCCAAAAGACTTTCAAAAAGTGGGCGGCAATCAGTTTTGCCGTGCAGCGGTTCAATCATGTTTTCGGGATGCGGCATCATACCGATAACATTGCCGGCTTTATTCACAATCCCGGCAATGTCGTTCAATGCGCCATTTGGATTTGTGCCATCGGCATAACGGAACACAACGCGCCCTTCGCTTTCAAGGGTTTTCAAGGTTTCAGCATCACAAATATAATTGCCTTCGCCATGCGCCACCGGGCAATTGACGATTGCGCCTTTGGCCATTTTATTGGTGAAGAAGGTTTGGTTGTTTTCGATTTTCAATTTCACTTCGCGGCAAACAAAGCGCAGTCCAGCATTGCGAACCAGTGCGCCTGGCAAAAGGCCAGCTTCAGTGATAATCTGAAAACCGTTACAAACACCTAGAACCTTGAGTCCCTTCAAGGCCTTAGCGCAAACATCTGTCATGATAGGTGAGCGGGCCGCTATGGCGCCGCAGCGCAAATAATCGCCATAAGAAAAACCACCGGGAACCACAACAAGGTCCACATCGGGCAATGTCGCGTCAGTATGCCAAACGCTGACGGATTTTTGCCCGGTAATAGCGTCCAAAGCTTTCATCATATCGCCTTCACGATTGATGCCGGGGAATACAACGACAGCGGATTTCATATTATGCAAACTCGATTTCGTAGTTTTCGATAACGGTATTCGCAATGAGTTTTTCGCACATGTCTTTTACGGCAGCGCGGGCTTTCGCGGGATCGGTTTCCGCTAAATCGATTTCAAAGTATTTGCCTTGTCTGACACCTTCGACCCCTGAAAAACCAAGCGAACCCAATGCGCCTTCAATCGCTTTGCCTTGCGGATCAAGAACGCCGTTCTTGAGAGTTACTTTGACTTTGGCTTTCATGGCAGGTTCCATTTTTTTAGTTTAACAGTCATCCCGACGGAAGTCGGGACCCAGGAGTTTGAGCTCAGTGTTTGTTGCTTAGTCTGGGTCCCGACTTCCGTCGGGATGACTATATTAAATCTCAGTCGCTCTTCACCAACTTCGGCTTTGAACGTTCTGGTTTTTCGTGTTCGCTGATGATGCCTAAGCGTTTTGCCACTTCTTGATAGGCTTCAACCAATCCGCCCATATCTCGGCGGAAGCGGTCTTTATCCAGCTTATCATTGGTTTTGATATCCCAAAGCCTGCAACTGTCTGGGCTGATTTCGTCGGCCAAAACGATGCGCATCATGTCGTTCTCGTAAAGCCTGCCGAACTCAATTTTGAAATCGACGAGCTTGATGCCGATCCCTAAAAATAATCCGGTCAAGAAATCATTGATACGAATAGACATGTGCATAATGTCGTCGATTTCTTGTGGGGAAGCCCAGCCAAATGCTGTGATATGTTCTTCGGAGACCATAGGATCGCCGAGCTCATCGTTTTTATAGCAAAACTCAATAACAGAACGGGGCAGGGCTTGGCCTTCTTCAAGGCCCAAACGCTTTGCCAATGATCCAGCCGCCACATTGCGCACAATAACTTCGAGCGGAATGATTTCCACTTCGCGGCAAAGCTGCTCGCGCATGTTCAATGAGCGCATAAAATGGGTGGGCAAGCCCAATTCATTCAATTTGGTGAACAAGAACTCAGAGATTCGCTGATTGAGAACGCCTTTGCCCTCGATGATAGCCTTTTTCTGGGCGTTAAACGCGGTAGCATCGTCTTTAAAATGTACAACCACTGTGCCCGGCTCTGGACCTTCGTACAGAATCTTGGCTTTACCCTCGTAAATCTTGGTACGCCTGCTGCTCATCGACAGAATCCTCATAGATACCTTAACCAATAGCGCCTGATTAGCATGACAGCGCCAACACAAATGACAAAAATGGTCTGAATTTTAGACCGTGGATAACTTTAGCGCCCTTTAGGGTATTTTATTGCAATGCACAATCACCTTAGAAAGGTTGATTATGGCGGATGCACTGGCTATCTGATGATAACTAAACATTTTCAGGAGATTAATTCATGTCGACATTTGATAAGCGCCAAGAAGGTTTTGAAAAGAAATTCGCTCATGACGAAGAGTTGCAATTCAAAGCAGGTGCGCGCCGCAACAAGCTTTTGGGCAATTGGGCTGCAGAATTAATGGGCCTTTCGGGCGATGCTGCGGCGGAATATGCCAAGTCAGTTGTCCGCGCCGATTTTGAAGAAGCAGGCGATGAGGATGTGTTCCGCAAGATTCGTGGTGATCTCGACACTGCCAAAATTGAACAATCAGATCATCAGATTCGCCGGACCATGGATGAATTGATGGCTGTAGCTATTGAGCAAATCAAGGCATCTTGAATCATGAGCACCCCGCAGTTTGATCTTAGGGCAAGATTGGCGAAGCCAGAACCATTTTTGTTTTCTTGGATGTCGATGCCGGGTGCTATTCTCGCCGGGCAATTGGCAAGGTTGCCGCTTGATGGCGTAACCATTGATATGCAGCATGGCATGATGGATTTTACCGATACTGTCAACATGGTAGCGGCCATCAATGCCAATCATAAACCAGCAATTATCCGCACTCTGTGGAACGAACCCGGCATTATTGGGCAATCGCTGGATTGTGGTGCGGCCGCCGTTATTGTGCCGATGATCAATAGTGTCGAAGAAGCGCGCGCGTTGGTGAAAGCAGCAAAATATCCACCGATTGGTGGGCGAAGCTGGGGTGGTTACACTGCTTTGCAAGCGGCAGGGATCACGCCGGGGCAATATTTGGCTCAGGCCAATAAATTGACTATGGCATTTGCGATGATTGAAACCCAAGAAGCTTTGGACCGCGTGGACGAAATCGCTGCAGTTCCGGGGCTTGATGGATTATTTGTGGGACCGAGTGATTTGTCGATTGCCCTGACCCGTGGTGCAGGTATCGATAAGACTGGTCCACATACTTTAAAGGCGATGGAAAAAATTGCCGCTGCGGCGAAAACCAATAACTTGGTAGCCGGCGCTTTTGCGGGCAACGCCGAAACTATAAAAATTTATGCGGCTCTGGGATACAGTTTCTTTGCTGCCGTTGTTGACGTGGATCTTTTGCAAATGGGAACAGCGCAACTTTTGAAAGATTTGAAATCTGCTTGAAGCAGATTTGGGGGACGAGATGAGCAAGCCATTAATTTCCGGCAGTGAAGCCATTCTTGATAAGTTGGCTCATATTGCCTTAGCTGCCGGCCCACTCGCTTCGCAAACCGATAAGTATTTTACGAACACCAGCCGTATTGTGGCTGATCATGGCGATGCCGAAGTGACCTTTGCCGTGTTCATGCGGCGGCGGGTTGTGGCCGCACTTGAGCCAACTATCCGCATGACAAAGGCACTGGTGCCGGGTGCTACAGTGAAGCGGTTTGTGGAGGAGGGCGAAGTTGTTCCTTCTGAACGCAAATTGATGGAAATTACCGGATCAATGCAAAAGCTTTCTGAAGTGGAAACCTTGCTTTTGCAAAAAACTGGTTTTCCGTGCGTGTCCGCCAATAACGCCTACGAAATGTGTCTCGCCATTCCGAACTCTGGTTTCATGGATATGCATGCGCGGCACGCTAGCGGTCCTGAAATGAATATTTTGGCGGCTTATGGCGCAGCTGTTGGCAGCGCTGCAGCAAAGCGCAAAAACCCTGATGTCAAAGGATTTGTGGGGTCTAGCCAAGATTTGACAGCGCCGCTTTTTGGCGCGGCAAATGGCATGGGAACAATGCCGCATGCGCTGGTTGGTTATGCCAATGGCGATGTGGTAGCGGCGCTTAAAATGTTTGCGCAAACTATTCCGGAAGCTAAATCACTGATCGCCTTGGTCGACTATACCGGGGAAGAAATCAAAGATTCCTTGCGCAGTGCGAAATGGTTTTACGAAGAAGCAAAGCTGCAGAACCAAGGAAAAACTTTTGGTGTAAGGCTTGATACGCACGGCGGGCGCTTTGCTGAAGGTTTGGACTATGAAAGCTCTGTCGATACGGTTGGGCAATGGCTGAATGTGTCTGGTGAGTACAATATCGTCGAAACGGTTCTCGGTGGCAGGGCCTTTCAAATGGATCCGAGCAATATCTTGGTCGATAAAGTGCGCCGGATCTTATTTGGTAAAGGCGTCTCGGTAGCTTCGATTATTCATGCGCGGTTAGCGTTGGATAAAGCTGGGTACAAGGATGCCCAGATCGTGGGCTCATCCGGATTTGATCCGCAGAAATGCCAGATTATGGGCGCTGCTAACGCGCCACTCGATCTTGTCGGTACAGGTAGTTTCTTGCCGGCGACGTTGACAGAAACTTATGCAACGGCTGATATAATTGCTTACAATGGTGTGCGCCGCGTCAAGGTCGGTCGCGAGTTTTTGCTGGATTAACCCTGTTCATTTGCGCAAATGAAAGATTTTCTGTATACTGATGGTTCTGTTCTTTGGGGGCTTACTCAGGATAGGGGTTATTATGCAGAATATACTGTCGAAGCTGATTGTTGGATTTACAAGCTTAATGCTGGTCATGGGGTCAGCTGAAGCAGCAAAACGCAAGCGGGTGAAAGCACCTGCAGCGGTTCAGGTTGTGGTTGATGTTTCATCGCAATCAATGTCAGTCCGGGTTAATGGCTGGTCTTATGGCAGTTGGCGCGTTTCAACTGGACGCGACGGTTATTACACGCCGCGCGGCAATTATAGCGTCAAGCGTCTGGCACGCATGCATTATTCGAGAAAATATGATAATGCCCCAATGCCGCATTCGGTATTTTTCCATGGTGGCTATGCCATTCATGCAACATATTCGGTTCGGCAATTAGGTCGTCCAGCTTCGCATGGTTGTGTGCGGCTTGCTCCGGCCAATGCAGCGCGGTTGTTTAGCCTCGTGCAAAAATATGGTGCGCGGTCAACGCGGATTACGATTGTAAATTAAGTCAATTTGGCAGCGTTGCTTTCTGGCCACGTCTGCTAGGTTCTTATTTTTTTGATTTGACGCAACTGGTCAATTCTCACATATGCTGTAGTCTAGCAATGTTGGGAGCGGCTATGCATAGTTGGTGTGATCATAAATCAAAGCTCGCGCTTATTTTTTTGTGCGGGTTGCCGTTGTGCATGCCGGTTTATGCCGCTGATGTTGAACAACCTGTAACCAATTGGACGGGCTTTCATATTGGCGTTGGTGCTGGGTATGGCATGGTCAATAATGTTTTGAATGTTGAAATTGAGCCTGATCTTGCCGGTATTGAGATTGATGGTATTGCAAGCGAAGGCGCATTTGCAACAATTGAAGCAGGTTATGACTTCCAGCTCACTGACCGATTTGTTTTAGGCGTGAAGGCCGACTACAGTCTGCAAGGTGTTAAAACCAGTATTGGCGCTGAAGCTGCAGGCATTGGCTATTCCTTGCAACAGCAAGATTCTATCAGCGTTTTGGTCCGTGGCGGCCGCATCGTCGACGCCAATAACATGCTGTATAATATCCTCGGCTGGACACATACTCGGTATGAAGGTTCGTTGGACGGGGGCGAAGATGGCCTTGGTTATGATTTCGCCTTAAATGGCTTAACCTTTGGCGGCGGTATTGAATCAATTCTTGCAGATAACATCTCGATGAAATTGGAATATCGCTACACGATGTATCAAGACATCTCAGTGCTTGATGGTCTTTCAACTGATGGATTGCCGCTTGGCGAAGGCGAGATTGACGCCGACGCGACCAACCATGAGCAAACCATTCGTGCGATTTTAACCTATCGGCCCGGTGCAAACTTAGGAGCGGCCGAATATGAACCGCACAAATGGACTGGGATCCATATTGGCGTTGGTGGTGGCAAAGGCTTTATCAATCGCGAACTTGCGGCAAATACTGAGCTTTTGGGTTTGGACACGGATGTTGCTTTTAGCGGATTAGGTGCTGAAGGCTATTCGGGTTCGATAGTGCTTGGTGCAGACTATCAAATTGGTGATCGTTTCGTCGTAGGTATCCAAGGTGATTATACGTTGAATGCCATTGATACAAAACTCAGCATTTCAGTGAGTGACATTGGAACAGCAGAAGTGGCGCTTGAAGCGAAAGATAGCTTCACGCTTTCAGCGCGCGCCGGTGTTCTATCGGGGCCAAAAGTGCTGTGGTATGGTTTGGCCGGTTGGACACACGGTGACTTTGCAACTTCATTCACGGCAATTGATCTTTCGGACGACGCAAGTGCGAGTGACAGTTTAGAGTTCTCAGCCAATGGGCTAACCGTTGGCGTAGGTTTTGAAGCCATGATTTTTGAAAATGCTTCAATGAAAACGGAATATCGCTACACTAATTTTGAAGCCGTTAATGTATTTGATCTTGGAGATGGCCCCGGTGTTAGTGCTCTTGCAAATCAACAATCAATCCGTAGTGTTTTGTCTTATCGATTCTAACACTTTGAGTTAAATGCCATGGCGAAATTTGCGATTATAACAGGTGGCGCACAGGGTCTTGGTGCTGCAATTGCGAAGCGATTTTTGACTGATGGGTACTCTGGTGTTTTGCTGCTTGATCGTGATGTTGATGGGCTTCAACGGCAAAAGAACTTACTTTCAACATTAGGGCAGATTGAGACTCTCCAAGCCGATTTGATGGCCGCTGATACGCCAGCGCGTGCAGTGGCGGTGGCAATGCAGGCGTTTGGGCATATTGATGTTTTGGTCAATGCGGCTGGAAATACTGAACGCGGTGGGATCGGCGATACCACGGTTGAAGCCTATGAGCGGCTGTTTGGTGTAAACGTGCGCGCACCGCTGTTTTTGATGCAAGAAGCGGCGAAAGTTATGCGCCCGCGTCAGTCCGGAATTATCATTAACGTGGCCAGTATGATTGCTTATGGTGGGCCGCCAAATCTTGCGGTTTATTCTGCTTCAAAAGCAGCCCTGATGATGCTGACCAAGCATGCTGCCAATACGTGGAAGCGTGAAGGTATTCGTGCGTTTTGTATCAATTTAGGCTGGGCGCTCACCGATGGCGAACACGCTTTACAAACTGGATTTCATGGCATGCCACAAGATTGGGCCGATCAGATTGGTAAGCGCATGCCAGCTGGGCGGTTGATTACTTCAGCTGATGTCGCGGGCCTTGCAGCCTTTTTAGTTTCAGCACCCGCACAAATGATGAATGGCGCGGTGATTGATTATGAGCAAATGCCAACGGGTGTATTTGATGTGCACCCGGCTTTATCACCCGAGCTCTAACACTGTAATCTCTGGCGGTACACCAAATCGCACAGGCATGATGCTACAGCCTAGACCGCCAGAAACCACGAGATGGCGGCCTTCTTCAATGATATGACCATACGCAAAACGGTTGCGATAGCTGGAAGGTACCATTGGTGAATAGCCAAATAAGCGAACTTGGCCGCCGTGGGTGTGTCCGCTCAAGGTCAATGATACGCGCTCTGGGATATTGATAAAGAGATCAGGCTCGTGGGCCATGTGAATGATCGGTGCATCGTCGGTCACTTGGGTGAGTGTGAAATCGATATCGGCGAGACTTTCGAAGCGCCCGGGTCGCTTTGTCTTAATGGCAACGAGGCTCGACGTTCCAGAAAGCCAAAAAGGTTGATCATTTTTCAAAAGTCTGACGGCTTTGTTTTCGAGAACTGCAATGCCAGCATCTTCAAATGCGCGTTGGCCGATGGTTGGCCCCTTTTTTAATCGTTGCGCTGAAAGATCGTCCCACCAATCATGATTGCCCATGATGGCAAATGTTCCTAGTTTGGATTCCAAAGCGCGGGCCGCTTCGGCGGTTTGTTTTACGGGCACAGTGCCTGTACGGAAAAAATGACCGGCTGCGTAATCACCCATCAGCAACATCAGATCTGGTTCTAATTTGTTGGCTTCGGCAATGATTTTTTTCCAACGTGACAGCGGCATGTGGGGCTCGACCAAATGCGGGTCGGAAAGCATCACCACACGTAGCTTTAATCCCGGGGTCCAGCGCGGCGGCGTGAAAGTCCAAACTTGCGTTCGCAAGCGAAATCCCGGTTCGATTGCAAAACTATATGAAGCAAGGCCAGCGCCAGCGAGCGCTAACCGACCAAACCATTTGAAAAGTTCGCGGCGGGTGATCATTTCCCACGCCAAATTGGTTTGCGTTTTTCAGCAAAAGCTCTGGCACCTTCGAGTTGGTCATCACTTGAATATAGTTTATCCACGGTCGATAATTTACGCTTTGTGACTTTGGCAAAGGCGTCTGGCACCGAAAGGTTCATTGTTTCGCGTATCGTCTCTTTGATCGCCGCGAATACAAGAGGTGGGCCGTCTGCGAGGAGGGTGGCAACCTCGCGCGCTCTGGTCATTAGGTCTGCGGCGGGGACGATCTCATTGATAATGCCCCAGTGTTTTGCTTCGACTGCGTCAAAGCGGCGGCCAGTGAAGAGGAGCTCGGTTGCCACATGATAGGGGATCATGCGCGGAAGTTTGATCGTTGCGGCGTCTGCCAATGTGCCGGAGTTAATTTCGGGCAGGGCGAAGGTTGCGTGTTCAGCTGCGATTATAATGTCGGCAGAAATCATCAGTTCGAAACCGCCGCCAAATGCAAGACCGTTCACAGCAGCGATGACAGGTTTGTTGAGACCCGGCAATTGCTGCAGGCCACCAAATCCACCAACGCCATAGTCTGAATCTGGCGCTTCGCCTTCTGCTGCAGCTTTTAGATCCCAACCCGGACAAAAGAATTTTTCGCCCGCTCCCGTAAGTATTGCGACGCGCAACGTTGGGTCATCGCGAAACGATGCAAACACATCGCCCAT
>JAYUOP010000097.1:0-30694 GCA_043760745.1 Hyphomicrobiales bacterium | reverse complement strand
GATCAAACTGCATACCTTCAACAACTTCAAGCTCGGTTTCAGCGGTCTTGGCTTCTTCAACGGTGATAACACCTTCGTTGCCAACCTTCTGCATTGCCATGGCAATCATATCGCCAATCGACTTTTCGCCGTTTGCCGAAATCGTGCCAACTTGAGCAACCTCTTCCGAAGACTTAATCTTCTTCGAGCGCTTCTTGATGTCTTCAATGGCAACTGCAACGGCCATATCAATGCCGCGCTTCAAATCCATTGGGTTCATGCCGGCGGCCACATTCTTTGCGCCTTCGCGAACGATCGCTTGGGCCAAAACAGTTGCCGTGGTTGTGCCATCGCCAGCGAGATCATTGGTCTTGGAAGCCACTTCGCGCACCATTTGAGCGCCCATGTTTTCGAACTTATCTTCAAGTTCGATTTCCTTAGCAACGGTAACGCCGTCCTTGGTGATGCGGGGAGCGCCGTAGCTCTTATCGATCACAACGTTGCGGCCCTTTGGACCCAACGTTACTTTTACCGCATTGGCGAGAATGTCGACGCCACGGAGCATTTTCTCACGGGCATCAGCGCCGAAGCGCACTTCTTTAGCAGCCATGTTTTTTATCCTTCTAAAATTTCAAAATTACTTGTCGAGAACGCCCATGATGTCGGATTCTTTCATGATCAACAGCTCTTCGCCGTCAATCTTGACTTCCGTGCCGGACCATTTGCCAAACAATACTGTGTCGCCTTTTTTAACATCGAGAGCGACGAGCTTGCCGGCTTCATCGCGGGCACCAGGCCCTACAGCGATGATCTTGCCTTGCATTGGCTTTTCCTGAGCAGTTTCAGGAATGATAATGCCACCCTTGGTTTTGGTATCTTCTTCAACGCGCTTGACGACAACGCGGTCGTGCAGAGGACGGAATTTCATCTGGAATAACTCCTATATATGTTCATTTCTGCTAGCAGTCCCGAATGTAGAGTGCCAACAAGTGAGCGGGAGATAGTGCGGGCAGGGCAAAAGGTCAAGGGTTTTTCGCCATAATTTTTCCTTCTCCCCTCGCGGGAGAAGGTGCCCGAAGGGCGGATGAGGGGGGATGCGAGTCCCATTGCCCACAACCCCTCATCCCCGTACCTTCTCCCGCAAGGGGAGAGGGAAAGTTAATTCCACAACCTTTGACAGATCAGCATGAATAATGGAGTGTGGCTGTAGTAAAAACCTGCTTGCAATTTCAGCCCCAAAAGAATGTAGTAAACAAAAAAAGGAAAAACGCGATTGGAGTATGACTCACCTGTCTTTAAAGTTTTGGCTGCAAATGATACTTCATCTGCTCCCGGTCACCAAGGTGGAGTTGTTATACCAAAAAAGCTTTGGGAGTATTTTCCGCCATTAGAACAGGAAATCTCCGCAATAGCCCCAACACGTGAAATTAGTTTACAAGCTGAACTTTTTGATGGACCAAATTTTCTGGCGCGAGTTCAGACTCGTTATCAACATCAAACATGGGGCGGCAAGCGATCCCCAGAAGGTCGATTGACTTCAAATCTCAATCGACTTCGTGATCTTGCATCCGCAGATGACATAATGCTCTTTTCAAGAAATCTTGAAGAGGTAAACTCCATCCGAATTCAGCTCGTTCGAAAAGGAAGCCAATATTACCAAGACCTAAAGAATATAATACTCGAAGGACGTTTTGGCTTTTTAGATATCAAACCTGTTTCAAATCTAGAAATAGCGGCAGCAGCTGAAACAGAAGCGATTGCGGAAGCTCATCCCTTTACAATGTTCTCGGACGAGGTGGAGCGTAAGATCAGTTCTACTTTGCGCATTGCGCGTGACAATGTGTTCCGAGCAATAGTTTTAAATGCTTATGACAACTCATGTGCTGTAACAGGTCGATCAATAGTATCACCTAAAGGGTCACATGGTCTCGACGCCGCTCACATCATTCCCCTCGCCTTCAAAGGAAGGAATGATGTTCGAAATGGCTTGGCTCTATCTAAGGAACTTCACTGGGCTTTCGATAGCGGTTTATTTGGGTTTGCAGAGAGGAAAGTTATAGTCCCAAATAGTGTGAAAAACATTGGGAAAAATCAGTTTTTAAGAGATTTAATAGGTAAGGAATTGAGGTTGCCTGATAAGGTTCAGTCAGCCGCAAGTGAACAGGCACTAAGTTGGCACCAAGAAAACATTTTGTTGGGATAATTACCACTGAATTAAGCGGACTTTATTGCGCTGGACCGAGTTGCGGAAAACAAAAAAGGCTGCATCAATTTTGCCACCGCTTCGATTACAGGCACAGCGACCGAGTTTCCAAACTGCCGATAAGCTTGGCAATCCGACACAGGAACTCTGAAATCAGATCCGTTTGCAGTATCAAACCCCATAAGCCGAGCACATTCTCGTGGCGTTAAGCGGCGCGGTCTATTACCTTCTTGTTTGATCAGAATTTCAGAGCCGTCTTTGTAGTATCGGGCCGAAAGAGTTCTCGCTACATCCGCTGGACCAAAAGCGCTATAGCCAAAGCCATTGCCCTTTTCTTTATGTTTCTTGGCATATGCCTGCAGATACTCCCATAGCCTTGGCGTGAGGGTATACTTTGCAGACACCTTGCCTATATTTCCATCTGTGTAAGGAGCTTCTGGAGGTTCTTTTCCATTTTCAGGATGGAAAATGTCACCAAGCACTGGCGCTTTGCCAACGGGAAAAGCAAAGTTTGAAAAATCAAACCCAACATTTTCTCTAAAGCCAACAATAATGATGCGCTCGCGGTGCTGCGGCACAAAATGTCGGGCATCAATAACTTTGTAACTGACGTGGTAGCCTAACTCTTCTTCCAGCACCTTTTTGATTGTTCGGAATGTGTTTCCCCGATCATGGCTTAAAAGGTTTTTCACATTTTCGAGGAGAAACGATGCCGGGCGATGGTGTGCAATAATTCTCGCAACATCATAAAATAATGTGCCTTGTGTTTCGTCCTCAAATCCATGCGGCCTATTCAATGCATTTTTTTTTGAAACACCAGCGATAGAAAATGGCTGGCATGGAAAGCCCGCCAGTAAGACATCGTGATTTGGAATATCAGTTGCATTGACCGCGCGTATATCACCAGCGATTTCATGATCGCATTTAAAATTGGCTCGGTAAGTCTGTTGGCTGTACTTATCCCACTCAGATGTAAAAACGCACTTTCCACCAATGGTTTCAAACCCCCGACGCAACCCGCCAATGCCCGCAAACAAATCGATGAACGTAAACCAACCATCTGAATGCTGAGATTTAGAATCTGTCGATGTTTTCTTTTTTGGGAGACCTTTGAGTGCCGCTAGCTCAATGATCCTTGGTTTGCTGTCGCCGCTTTCATATCTATAGGCCGTGCTCACGGAAATTTCCAAAATCTCCGCGCAATCTTTTATAGTGAGGCCAGCATTTTGGCGTAATGTCGAAAAATCTTGATCCAAGGTAATGATTCCTTAGCTGGGTTAATTTTTCTCATTTTGAGCATTTCTTACCCGCGTTGTCAATTTGTTCTTTTTCACAAAAAGCCACATTGCGCTATTGGCGGAGGCGTTGGATGCGCATCGGAAAGCTGTGCAGGCTGAGCACCCGGAGATTACGCTGACGCAGATGTATAATGTTTTGGAAAAGGTGAAGGCGGGTTCCAAATCTTCCCCTTCTCCCCTTGCGGGAGAAGGTGCCCAACGGGCGGATGAGGGGTTGGTAGATACCCGTTCAACTGCCACCAACCCCTCATCCGTCGCTTCGCGCCACCTTCTCCCGCAAGGGGAGAAGGGGAAGTTGAGTGATGACGAAAAACGCATCTTCGATCACGCGCTGATTCTCATATTGAAAGAGCGTCATGAAGAGTTGAATGCCGCCGTGGCAGACGCTTATGGCTGGCCAGTTGATCTCTCCGATGATGAAATTCTGGCGCGGCTGGTGGTTTTGAATAAGGAACGAGCTGCCGAAGAAGCGCGTGGGCATGTGCGCTGGCTCCGGCCTGATTATCAAATCCCCCGCTTTGGCTCTGCCGCTGAAAAGCAAGAGCAATTGGAAGCAGAATTGGTGGCCCCCGTTCTGGCCCCCGCCAGCAAAGCCAATTTCCCAACAGGTGCCGTGGAGCAAACCGCCGCCCTGATGCACGCCCTGGCGCAAAGTTCATCAGCCCTCACCGCCACAGAACTAGCGCTCCATTTCAAGCAAGGCAAGAAAGCCATCCCCCGCGTTGAAGCCACGCTCTCCTCATTGCTCCGCACCGGATTTATTTTTGCATCCGACAACGGCAAACGCTTTGCATTACGGCGGGCGGCTTAAATCTTTCCCCGCCTCAATTTGGTTGTGATTGCGAGGCAAACGCAGCTCCATTGATTTGGGACGGAGAAAATTGTGCGGGCATTTATTTTATTGATTTTGGTTTTGCTAGCACCACTTGCGGAAGCCCAAACCCTTAATTCCGCCAATGTGCAAATTGAATGGAAAGTCGCAAATCGTTTTCGCTTGTTTCAGGATGAGGCGTTGTTCAAGCAACACGAAAGTGCATGGCAACAATATCAGCTTCATATCAATGATCTAAATATTGGCGATGACCAAAAGCAGCGCTTACAGATCAACAGCGCTGTGCTCGGAACCGAGCATGTTCTGAATGACCGCCACATTGCTTTCACGCGCATTTTGCGCAACAAATATGATTGGCGCGGTTGGGCGGCGAAAGCCGAGGGCAGATTATGTTGGGATGCCAAATCGCGGCAACATAAGGCTTGTGGCGGCGTTGAAAACTATGTGAACCCATCGGGCCATGGCATTGAAATTTCATTGCGCGCTCTGGAGCGTAATCTGCCGCTGCAAGAATTAAATTGCGAATGGCGTGTAGGCGATGAGCAACCCTTGACCGCTCCTTGCGATGCTACCATCCCGGCAAACTTACCCTATCCCGGCGGTGCTGCAATTTCAGTAAATGTGGTCGGCGAGCAACCAATCAGCATTACGGCCGCCGTGAAAGATTTATTGATTGTGGGACTGGGTGACAGTTTTGCATCTGGCGAAGGCAATCCTGATTTGCCTGTTGCATTTCAATCGGCGCAACGCATCCGCAATCTTTATCCCAAGCGGGCGCAAAACGACAGCGGTGGTTCAGCCACGTGGACCGATAAACTCTGCCATCGCTCGCTCTATGGTCACCAGCTTCGCGCCGCATTGCAAATCGCGATTGAGAACCCAAAAGCAGCGGTTACCTTCTTGGGCTATTCCTGTTCGGGCGCCACCGTTGAGGAAGGTATTCTTGGTCCGCAAGCTTACGTCGAATATGTGACAACCCGTCCGAACGCGTCATCCGACAATGATAAAAAAGTAGCCGCGCGGGCGATCTCTGGCGATAGCAAGGATAGCCAACTCTATTGGCTTCTGCGCGAACTCTGCCAAGTCAAGCCGCAAAAATCAGATGACCTCTGGGCCTGTCCCAACCAACAATTTCGTCGCAGCGTCGACTATGTTCTCCTTTCCATTGGCGGCAATGATATTGGTTTTTCCAATCTTGTCGGCTGGGCCACCTTGCGCGATGGCACAGCGTCAAGCCTTGCTAAATATTTTGGCGCGACGGTGTCCGCCAATCAATTCGCCCGCAACATGCGCGATATTTTACCAGGCGCTTATGCTAAACTTGCCAAAGCGATTTCGGCGACAATTCCGATTGATGCCAATGGTCAAGGCTATGATGCAAGCCGCGTTATCCTCACGGCTTATCCTGATATTCTCGCTGATGAAAATGGCAACGTGTGCCCGGCACCGGCTGAGGAGGGCGATGATGAAGATCTTTACGCGGCCAATCAATCACTGGACTTTTTTAACGCTTGGTTGGCTGTAACCTCAGGCCGCCTAACCTCTGCCAAAAATCAACTGGAAAAACTCCATAACCGCATGGGTGAATTAGCAGAAGATCACGGCTGGAGTTTTGCAGGCAGAGCTTATGCAGATAAGCCATTTCGTGGTCACGGGTTTTGCGCCCGAAAGGCCGATCTCGCTTTTGATCCACCGGAAATCCTCATGATGCCATGCGTCGGTAATTCTGATCGCGATACGAAGACCTGCGAAACCTCGTGGTCAGGCAAGGTCAAAGGTTGGCGTCCTTACAACCCTGAAACCCAGAACTACCCTTATGCATTGCGCCAACGTTGGGTGCGTACTTTCAATGACGCTTACCTTGTCATGAACCAAAAAGTCGTCGATCGATCAGGTCGGATTGATGAGGAAACGTCCGCTGCAATATTCTCCGAAACCACCGGTGCCATGCACCCCTCCGCCGAAGGCCACGCCGCAATGGCCGATGCGATATTGATGGACCTACGCAAAGAGATTGCAGAAAATTATTCTACCCGGTAGATGTTCCAGTACAATGCTTTCTGAAATTTCGAACACAAAAGAGCGCTTGCTTTTATGTCGACCGCAAGGTGGATTGAACGATATGCTCAATCAGATCGGGCAAGCTTGCAACTATGCTGATCGGTTTAGCCGTAAAGTTATTGTTGAGACGGACTTTCCAACATCACGAAATATCCGGCAAGAGTTCAGTCGATATTTCATCTCACACGATCCCGATTTGATATTGTCAGCAAAGACTTATACTTCACAGTTTGACAACATGGTCGTAGAGCCAAGCGGGTTCACCGGAAGAATTAATTCTTACACTGCCGATTACAATAACAGCTCGAACCAAATCGCCGAAATTGGTTCAGGCTTAGTTCCAAACTTTGATTTAAAAAAAAATTACGCCGCACCTTTACTCCTCCGCCATACCTTAGGTGGAGGGCTGGTCCCAGCAACAGTTGCACTCAAAAGACTGTCCCTGACCCATTTAATGCTGGATCAAATAAATGCGCGACTTAGCGTTTTAGGAAAATCCTATACGGGATTACATGTAAGGAACACCGATTACAAAACAGATTACCAAGACTCAATCATCGCACTGAAAGAAAAAATAATTGGCAATGTTTTTGTTGCCACGGACAATCGTGAAGTTGTCGATTTTTGCCGGGAAGTTCTAGGTGCTGAACGGGTATTTAGTTTTTCGAAACTTCCCGACATCGCCGGTTTTACAACACATTACGACATGCAAAACGATCAAAACCAAGCAAATATGGATGCAATTTCTGATCTCATTCTTTTGTCATTGGCGCATAAATTACATTATTTTCCCATTGCTTCAAATGGTGGCTGGACTCCAAAGTATTCTGGTTTTTCACTTTTAGCAAACTATCTACATGAACATCCGAAGGTCTTGCAGAGTCTTATGGATCCAAATTATCGAACCGGATTTAGCAAGCTCCAATTTAAGATGCAAAAAAAACTGACTAGAATGAAACATAAATTGCGTCGTGCTTTTAAGTCATTAAAAAATCATCCGCCAACGTAATCGTTGTTGCAGTTACGTTTTGTAATGTTAGTTCCCATGTTGCCGTACCTTGTACAAGTGTGAGTTTCGTATCAGCGCCAACCTGCATGATCTGCACATTTGTCGGGTCGCCAAAATTCCAATCATTTGTTGAAACCGCAATATGATCGCCTTCTTTCCAATCAATCACTTTGTCTTTGCCCGCGCTGAAATAGAAGACATCATTGCCGGTTCCACCCGCCATTATGTCATCGCCAGCGCCGCCCTTTAAGCGATCGTCACCGCCGCGTCCTGAAAGCGTGTCATTGCCATTCCCGCCATCAATCCAATTGATCTTGTTATTGCCCGATAACACATCATCGGCGCTGCCGCCGATGAGACCTTCAATACTTTTTAGCTGGTCACCTTTTGCATCGCCTGTGGCAAGCTTTGTTTTCTGCATATCTAGCGAAATTGCTGTTGTGCTGGTTTGATATGATGCGAAGTCAAAACCAGATCCGCCGTTGAGTATGTCAGCGCCAGCGCCGCCTACTAAGATGTCTTTGCCTTTGCCGCCAAAAAGCTTGTCCTCACCTGCTCCACCAACCAGAATATCGTCTCCAGCAAACCCGGCTAACTTGTCGTTGCCAGCTAACCCATAAAGTCGATCAGCAAGTGCAGTGCCTTTCATGACATCAGCTATGGCCGATCCGGCGTCATATTTGCCATTTTCAAATGTAGAAGCGGGGCGCGTATCTCCGGTCCACCATGGTTCAGTTTTTTGATTAGCCGCAATAATCGCTTCTGTGCGTTTTTCCGGCTTAAAGTCTGGCGCATTCCATAGGCCATAATCGCCCCATGGCCCCCATCGCCCTGCATCGGAATACCAAGCAAACGGCCCAGACCCCACTTTTTCCCAGGCCTTTAATTCTGCTTCGTAAACTTGGCGCATTTCCGCTGAGAGCTGCACAGCTTCATTAAAGTTGGTGTATTTCTCGTTGACGGGCTTGCTATAGTCCACGCCATTGAGCAGCAATGCGCCACCCTCATAAATGCCGAGTTGGATGTCATATTGATCGGCAAGTAAGCGCCCCTTGGCCCATGCTGGTGCAAGATCGTTCTTCAGCTGTGCCAAGAGAAAATCCCGCGCACTGCCAAAGCCGCCATCCCTTTCAGTCATCCAGCCATCAACCATGGCGTCAACTTCGGGGGCGGTATTGAACCAAGAGAGATAGCCATCAGTGCCGAGAAATTTAATGCCAGCATCGAGTGGTGAAATCCCACCTTGCGCCACATAAGCTGGCGTGGTGAGCATTGTGATTGCTTCTGCTGTATTAAAAGCATTGTGATTGAGTGTTACCGTTGGAAACAACCGCGCTTGATCCGCTCCAAACACTTGTTTGAAAATCTGCGTCATCGCTGAAGCACGCGCACCATAGGCTTGCGCATTGGAAAATGGCGCATCGCCAAAAAGTTCAACGCCTTTGGCATTCAAGTAAGGATGTTGATCAAAAATGTCTGTCCAATACTCGTTAGTGTATTCAACATAGACCCGCAAATCTGGATCAAGATTTGCTTTCACATAGGCCGCAGCTTCGCGCATGTATTGGTCCGTTGCCATATGCGGAATATTGATCCAGAGATCAGACCGCGCTTGATTAGCCACTTCAACGAGCAGCTCATAAGGCATGCCGCGCCCCGGTGGCGCCCACGCTGCTTGATCTGCAGTTACATCATTATTGCTCCAATCCGTGACCTTGGAAAAGTTAGTGCCTTGCCAATCATGCGTGCGAAGCACCCTGAAATCATCAATGGCTTGAAACCATTCGGGGTCAAAATGTTCACCCATGGCCATCAGATCGGAATATTTTTCCTGATAAACTTTAATATTGCGAATGTTGCCACCAGTGTTCTCGGGATCGCTTGCTTCAATGCCAATGGTAACACCATCTTGGCCATCACTGCCGCTATAGTCGGCATCGAAGTACACGCGATATTTATTAGAACCTAACGCTTCAACATCGCCATTGACAGTCAGATTACCTTCACCTTCCCACTCAACGATGTAATAACCAGCCGGCATGATTTTGGTATAAAATACATTGGTCCAAATCGATTGTGCTTCGCCATTAAGTGTCGGGAATGCCGTGGGCCAACCTTGTGCATCAAGCGGCGCGGCGCCGCGAATTTCTTCGCCATTTGTGCCTTGCATAATCCATTCATCCGCACCGTGCATCAAATCAATAACGCTGAACGCGTCACCATAAGCGTTGGGCTGTCCGCCGAGATTTAAGGCTTGTGATGGATTGTTGGCCATGAAAGGATTCCCCTCGAAGTTGTGCTTTGTTTACGCCGACTAAGGGTTAGTGGATCGTCATTAAGGCAACTTTAAGCCACGGGGGTAAAATCGTCGACAATTGTCTCGGCCATCATCAACCGCACCTTGTTAAAACCAGTCTGTAACTCTTCCAAACTATTAGGCTGACCAAAGCAAATCCGGATGTAATTCTCAGAAGCTTTAGCGCCAATCGCAAAAGCCTGTCCCGGTGTAATCTTAACCCCAACCTGTTGTAAAGCAGCGGCAAAACGCATCGGCTTCCAGTGGCCGGGCAGGGCAACCCATGCATAGGGAGCGCCGGGTTCACAACGAAATTTGCAACCCTTAAAGGTTTTCAGAAATGCCATTCGCCGAACGCCGAATTCCAGCGTTACACGCTTCATAACATTGTCTGCAATATCAGTTTCGAGCCAATAGCGTGCCATCTCTGCGGTCAGCCCAATTGCCCGTCCATTGGCCACTTGCTGATGCACGCGCAAAAGCTTTGCGCGACCAGGTGGTGTCGCTACGAACCCAACGCGCAATCCCGGCGCAATCGCTTTTGAAAGGGATGTGATGTAAAATGTGCGCTCTGGAGCCATCGCATAAAGCGTTTCTGGCTGCACCCTTGTGTCTAGCGAGCGAAAAATATCATCTTCGATAATCGTAATATTATAGCGCCGAGCAATCGCCACAATGGCTTCGCGGCGCTCCCGGCTCAATGTATTCGTCGTTGGGTTTTGCAAAGTTGGGACCAAATACAATATGCGCGATTGCCCTTCGCGCGCCGCCTGTTCGAAGGCGTCAGGAATTAAACCGCCATCATCCATCGCCAGTCCGATTGTGCCAATACCTAGACTTTTCATTGAAGGGCGAAGCGAAGGATAGTTCAAATTTTCCGCCATTATGGCTTCGCCAACTTCAGCAATATCGGGGATCGTGGCAATCAATCCCATGTGTGCACCAGCGGACACCACAACATCAGCGGCGGCCACGTGAACGCCGCAGCGCGCCAACCACTTTGCTCCCATGTCCCGGTGCCGTGCATAACCGTCTGGCGGAGAGTAATCGAGCAAGCTTAGGCGTTGAGGTTCGCGCATCACATGCGAAAGGGCGGCATCAAATTCGGTTGTCGAAATCACTGGCGGCGGTACCGAATGTGAAAGATCGATGATATTGCCATTCTCATCGCTTTGGCGTGGGATGGTCGCTGTTCCGGTTCGCGCGCGGACATAGCTGCCGCGTCCCACTTCGCCAGATAAAAGCCCGCGAATTTCCGCCTCGCGATAGCCCCGCGTGACCGTGCCTACCGTCACTTTTAAGCGCCATGCTAAATCGCGGTGCGGCGGTAATTTTTCGCCTGCCGCTAAAACGCCGGCCGTTACATCATTACTGATGGCATCCGCGATTGCGAGGTAAAGCGGCTTGCTCCGGTCCAAAACCGGTGTCCAAATTGTCATGGGTACAATACTCCAATTGCGCAAACTATTGAAGGTATTGTATCTATAACTAGCGCAGAAACAAGCTGATTATATGAATACAATAGATACAATATGACAAATAGGAGACGATTATGCGTGAGTATGTCCTCAATGTTGCCCTTAACCAACAAGCGTATCATCGCTTTGCTTGGGTAGGCCGCACCTTGAACAATTGGCGCATGCGAAAATCAGTGTGGCAAATGGCTTTGCTAGATGACCACATTCTAAAAGACATCGGCCTCACGCGCGCGGATTTAGCCAAGCTCTCAACACTATCAAATCAAATCGACCTCGCCAGAGAAGCCGAACGCATGGCGTTTTTGAATGCGCGCATTTAACTTACGCGCCGTCATCTCGTTTCAAATCGCGATGACGGCAGTTATGTTGCGTGGTTTATTAATCAATTAAGAAATACGTAATCGTGGTCACCACGCGCACTTTCTTTTCGATTTGCTTTTCTGGCATGGCGTTGGGGATTTCGACGGCGGGGTTGATTTCGATGATGCCTTGATTGGCATTTTGAATAGCACCAACTTTAGCGCCCGATTCAGCGGCGAATTTATCTGCAGCTTCGCGCGCGCGTTTGGTGGCTTCGGTCAGCATGTCGCCTTTTAGTTCGTTCACGTTGGTGAAAATGTAGGACGGCCCGGCATTATAAGCATCCGACGAAAACACCACGCCAGATTTCAAAAGATCGCCAATCTGGCGCGCACCCGCGGCAAGTTTGTCAACTTCGGAAGATTTAACCAGAATGTCTTCCGTCAAAACGAAACGAATTTCTGGCGGCACACCTTGATTGTTATAGCCAGCAAGCCGGTCTTCAACTTGAATGTTCTGAACTTGCATATCGTTTTCGGTAAAACCATGGGTTTTCAAAAATGCTTTCACGCTAGCCTCGGATTTTTCTAATCCAGAGCGGGCTTCTTCCAGTGTGGCACCGGTGGCCACGAAGCGTACCGGCCAAAAGCCAAGGTTGGCTTTGGCTGGCCGTTCCGCCAAGCCTTTAACCGTAACAGTCCGAAACCCAAGACGACTCTTTACCAGCGATTCGCCAGCCAGAAATCCACCACTGGCCACACCAAGACCAACCAATCCACCTGCAATTACCCGCGCGAATGACGACATTTTATTTTCACCGTTGTTAGAGTTGAAGCGTGAATTAGCATTACATTTGTGTTAGCTTCATGGCGACTCCCCACCTAGATTGTGGCATCTATCTGGTTCTGGCCACGCGGCAAAGCTGGTGCATTCCTTCCATGTCATTTACCTGCTAGATAAGAGTGAAATCAGTTTGAGGAGCGCTTGCAATGAACCAACCACAAAACCATGCCGATGCGAAGAATTGGGAGGCTTCCCCCAATAACCTCGAACCATTTTGGATGGGTTTTACGCCAAACCGCGCCTTCAAGCAACGTCCCCGCATGATTGCCCGCGCCAAGGATATGCATTATTTTGATATGGGCGGCCGCCCCATTTTGGATGGCAGCGCTGGCTTGTGGTGCACCAATGCTGGCCATTGCCGCGAGCCGATTGTTGAAGCCATTCAAAAATCCGCAGCCGAATTGGATTTCGCGCCAACATTTCAATACGGCCACCCAAAAGTATTTGAGCTTGCCTCACGCCTAGCTACAATGGCACCCGGCGATTTGAACTATGCATTCTTTTGTAACTCTGGTTCAGAAGCCGCCGACAGCGCCCTCAAAATCGCACTCGCTTATCAGCGTTCGATTGGTCAAGCCAGTCGCACCCGCCTTATTGGACGTGAGCGTGGCTATCACGGCGTAAACTTCGGCGGCATTTCTGTAGGTGGCATGGTTGGCAACCGCAAAATGTTTGGCACCATGTTGTCAGGCGTTGATCATTTGCCTCACACCTATAATCGCAAAGAACAAGCCTTCACCAAGGGTGAGCCTGATTATGGCATGCATTATGCTGATGAGCTTGAGCGGATGGTAGCCCTTCATGATGCCTCCACCATTGCTGCTGTAATCGTGGAACCAATGGCTGGATCAACCGGGGTGCTGCCACCGCCAAAGGGTTATCTCAAGCGCTTGCGTGAACTTTGCACCAAGCACGGCATTTTGTTGATTTTTGATGAAGTGATTACGGGATTTGGCCGCTTGGGTTACGCTTTTGCCGCTGAGCGTTTTGATGTCATTCCTGACATGATCACTTTTGCGAAGGGTGTTACATCCGGAACCGTGCCCATGGGTGGCGTTATGGTGCGTCAAGGTATCTATGATGCTTTCACCAATTCGCAAGACCACGTCATTGAGCTTTTCCATGGCTATACTTATTCGGGTCACCCGATTGCAGCCGCTGCTGCAGTTGCCACCCTTGACCTCTACCGCGATGAAAACCTGTTTGAGCGGGCGCGCGCTTTGGAAGGTGCTTGGGCTGATGCCGCATTCACTTTGAAAGGTCATCCCCTCGTAGAGGATATCCGTACGCTTGGATTAGTGGCCGCAATTGATATGACGCCGGTTGAGGGCAAGCCCGGCTTGCGCGCTTATAAAGCAATGGAAAACGCCTTCCATGATCATGGTTTCTTGATCCGGATTACCGGCGATACAATTGCTTTGTCTCCGCCTCTCATCGTGTCGGAAAACCAGATCGACGAAATCTTTACCGATAAAATTCCAAAGGTTTTGCAATCGGTAATGTAACCCGCGAAAGTTGCAACAATGATTCCCATGAGGCCAGAGAACGACTAAACTCTGGCCTTATTGATTCGTAAAAAGCTGAAAGCAACTTGGTATGTCAAAGCGCAATACACTGTTTTTACTTTTGCAAAGTGTTCTAGCACTTTTCGCAATTGGCTGTGCCGCTATGATCTACCTCATGACCAGCAATCAAACTTACGCCGCGATCGCCGCTGTGGCAGCATTAGGTATTGGGCAATTAATAGGCGCATTTGTTCATGCCCAAAGTCATGCGGAAACTTCAAATCACTTCGATGATTATGACAATGCCCTTTCCGAAATACGCGACCAACAAAAGAAAATTGGCCATCGCCTAGATCAAACGCGTGAAAAATTCGATCAAGTAAGTCAGCGCGGATTAAATCAAGAGCAGACCTTTGCGACTGGTCTTTCTGATCTTCGACAATCATATAGCGAGTTAGCGCAGCACCTCTCTGAGACCATTGCCAATCCGCCATCTGCTCCAATGTTCCCGCCCGCAGAATTTTCAGAACCAAACGCTTTGCTTCGCGCTGCTCAACACCAATCGTCCACCGATAGTTTTGCAACATCGCTTGAGCCCATTATTGATGTGACAACTGGAGCAACAACGCATTATCGCCTGCACACGAGTTTAATAGGTGCAGACCTTTATGAAGTGCCGCATGAAACTGTTTTGGCCAATGCTGACCAAACCGGGAGTCGCGCTGTTCTTGATCTTTTTGTGGTGAGGGAAGCGCTTTCGCTGATTGAGCGTTTGCGCCAGCGCAATCCCGGCGTAAAAATATTCATGTCGCTTGGCGTGCCAACATTGTTTGAAAAGGAATCACTGCAAAATATTCTGCAGACTCTTGACGATAAGCGCCATCTCGCCAGCGGGTTGGTCATGGAGTTGCCACAGGCTGCTCTTGTCAGCCTCTCCGAACAGGGCATTGTGGGCTTAGCCCTTATTGCTCGCAGTGGTGTTGCTATGGCCTTGACCGACGTGGCAATCGCGGGTCTGGATCTGCCGTCTCTTCGGCATTTGGGCGTAAAGTTTTTTGGCCTCCATGCCGCAGGCTTGCAATCGGTAAATGGCTTATCGCCGGCAATTGTGAGTTTTACGCAATCTGCCCGCGCCATGCAGTTTCAAATTATAGTGACCGATGTCGATAATCCAAAATTGGCTGCTGTTGTTCCGCAGTTAGCGCGCTTTGGGTCTGGACCATTTTTTGCAGCCCCGCGCCGGGTGAAATCCGTCAACGAGCGCGAGACTGTGGCCGACCGCCGCGCCGCCGCTTAATGCAACAACTATCCGTGAAATTTCCGATTTGGTTTTGTGACATTTGGGGCGTTGTCCATAACGGCTATCAACCTGTTATCGCCACCGTTGATGCACTTGCGTGCCATCGTAAAGCAGGTGGCATCGTTATTCTGGTGACGAATTCGCCGCGCACCAGTGCTAGCGTTGCTATTCAAATTTCCGAAATCGGTGTTTCAACTGAAGCCTATGATGCCATCGTTACATCCGGAGACGTCACCCGCGATTTAATGGTTGCGCGCGGACGCGGAAAATTGTTCCATCTGGGGCCAGAGCGCGATCATTCGATTTTTGACGATCTCCCTGTTCAACGTGTTCCTCTGGCAGATGCTCATGCGGTTTTATGTACGGGACTATTTGACGAAGAGAATGAAACTCCAGAAAATTATCACGACCTACTCGTCGAAATGAAAGCCCGCAATTTGCTGTTGATTTGCGCTAACCCCGATAAAATCGTACGGAAAGGCGATAGGCTTTATTTCTGCGCGGGCGCTTTGGCAGATCGTTATTCAGCAATGGGTGGTGAAGTGGCATTCGCTGGTAAGCCTTTTACGCCAATTTACAATTTGGCGGTGGCGACTGCAGCCAAAATTGGTGGCAAACCTGCCCAATTGGCAGATATCATTTGCATTGGCGACGGCCCAGAAACCGATGTTTTAGGGGCTGCCAATTTTGGTTTGCCTGTTGTTCTGGTGGCTGATGGTGTGACAGACGCTTCACTGGGTCTTGACCATGCCGAAGCCAGCGTGCGCGCCATTGTGCCCCATGCCAACATCGTTTTAACCGTGTCACACCTCTCATGGCACGCCTGAGCCTAACCGCCCCCAACCCAATACTGAGACTGGCAAGCCGATCCGGAATTAGCTATGAAGCATAAATGTTGAAAATTTCTGGGGGCACTGCCGCCCCAATCCATTTGCAAAACAGTGTTGCCGCTATTGGTAATTTTGATGGCTTGCATCGTGGTCATCAAGAGCTCTTAAAAACGGCAGCGAGCATAGCAGCTTCGCTCAAGGTTCCGCACGGTATCATTACATTTGAACCTCATCCCCGCAGTTATTTTAAACCGCATGAACCGGTTTTTAGGCTGACCCCGCCGGAACTCAAATCGCGTATTGCCGCCGCCCTTGGCATCAATTTTATCGCATCATTAACGTTCGATAGCGCTATGGCAGCGCTTGAACCTAGAGAGTTCGTTCGCGAACATTTAGTCGAGCGTTTGCGGGTTTCGCATGTTGTTTCTGGCTATGACTTTCACTTCGGCAAAGGTCGTAAAGGCAATGCTGAAACGCTGAAATCCCTTGGCCAAGAATTTGGTTTTGGGGTCACAATTGTTGAGCAAGTGGCAGACGAAGATGAAGGCCGCTCACCGTTTTCTTCAAGCTCAATTCGGTCAGCATTGCGTCGCGGTCATATGGCCAATGCCGCCCGCGAACTCGGCTATTACTGGACTGTCATGGGCGAAGTCGTTCATGGGGATAAGCGCGGCCGCACCATTGGTTTTCCTACCGCGAATATCATCGTTGAACCGGGGGCAGAGCCGTTTCGTGGAATCTACGCAGTGAGAGTGCGCGATGCCGCTGCACCAAAGTCTACACCCTCATGGTTAGGTGCTGCATATTTCGGCGACCGTCCAACCTTTAACACCAACCGCACATTCCTAGAGGTCTATCTCTTAGATCAAGATATTGATCTCTATGACCGAACACTTATGGTGTCGTTCGTTGATCTCGTTCGCCCCGACCAAAGCTTCAAATCGGTAGATGAATTAATCACCCAAATGAACAGTGACTGTCAGGTCGTCCGCAAGATATTGAATACGGCTACGACCAATCCAACGCTCAAAGACTTCCCGATCGCACAGTTGCAAGCGCGAGATATGCTTTAATCTTTGCTATCATCTTTCGGCTCAAGCAACCGATGCAAATGCACGATGAAATAACGCATCTGGGCATTGTCAATAGTTTCGCGCGCCTTGCCGAGCCAAGCCTTGTGGGCGGAGGCATAGTTTGGATAAAATCCAACCACATCAAGCTTCGAAAGATCCTTGAAATCCACATCGCGAACATCGTGCAACTCGCCACCAAATACCAAGTGTAAAAGTTGATCTTTGGGGTCATGCTTCATTTTTTCAATCATAGTTTTATATGCTCCAATAAAGATTTATGTCTGTGAATGCCTGCAGCTATCATGCCATTTTGATAAGGTGTTGGTTGGTTAAAAGTCATAGGTTGGCCCATAGCATCCGTGATGTGACCACCACCTTCGGTCACCATCAATGCGCCTGCAACCAGATCCCAATCATTTTTGTGGCCTATGGAAACCGCTCCTTCAATCTCGCCAGCACCAATCATAGCGAGCCGCAGGAGCAGGGGAATATTCAAATTGCTCTGGCCGATCGCACCAAGTTCCACAAAACTTGCGAGCGCCCGCTTAGTGCCAATAAGCCGCGCATCCGCTATACTCGTGTCATCATTTACGAAACAGCGCACATCATTGCGCCAGCATCCGCCACCCACAATCCCCATATAAAACACATCCAACACCGGGCGATAAACTGCGGCTAAAGCAGGCTTGCCATCGCGCACTAATGCGGCAGACACGCACCACTCATTGCGACCACTTGCAAATGAACTGGTACCATCAATGGGGTCAACAACCCAAATCTCACGGCATGATAACCGTGCGGTCGTGTCCGGCGTTTCTTCAGACAGCCAACCATAGTTTGGCCGGGCCGCGCACAAACGCTCTTTAAGAAAAACGTCAATCGCGAGATCTGCTTCTGTGATCACAGATCCATCTGGCTTATGCCAAACTTGAAAAGGTTTATCGGCCATGGCCAGTCCCAATTGGCCCGCCTCGCGCACAGCGTTAAAGAGTAATTCGCGATCAGCGTCCAGCAAGGGTTAGTCCTTCCACAAGGCAGCTCGGCGCATTCGTTGAACCTTTGAAAATGAGATCATCGGCTGGCGTCAATTTCGCAAACATATCGCGGAGGTTTCCAGCAATGGTAATCTCGCTGACAGGGTAAGCGACTTCGCCATTCTCAATCCAGAAGCCACTCGCACCACGGCTATAATCCCCCGTGATCATATTGCCGCCATTGCCGATCAATTCCGTAACCAGCAAACCTTGTTTAATGCCGGCAATCATATCCCCAAGCGCCAATGAACCCGCCGCCATATGCACATTTGAAGATGTGGGGCTTGGTGGGGACGCGAGCCCCCGCGATCCATTGCCAGTCGGGGCTAAATTTAATTGCCGAGCCGCACTCAGATCAAGCAACCACTGGGTCAACACACCTTGATCAATCAAAGACCGCCGATGCACAGCCAAACCTTCGCCATCGAATGGTCGCGAGCCCGAACCCCGAACCCGCAATGGATCATCGATGATCGTAACGCTTGGCGCAAATAACGCTTTGCCCATATCCTCGCGGAGGAAACTTGTGCCGCGCGCAATGGCACTGCCGTTAATGCCGGACAGCAAATGGCCAATAAGACTTGTGGCAACACGGCGATCATAAATGACGGGCACTGATTGCGACGATACTTTGCGTGGGTTAAGACGCCGCACTGCACGGTTCCCCGCATTGATGCCGATTGCTTCTGCAGATTCTAAATCAGAGTCGTGGCAAGCGCTGGTGTAGTCATAATCGCGCTCCATGCCCGCACCTTCGCCGGCAATTGGCGATACGCTGAACCCAACCCCCGTGCGGCCATAAGAGCGAGCAAAACCATTTGACGTGACAAGGGCCACATTGCGGCGCGAACTGGACGCACCAGCGCTACTAATTTGCGCAACACCCGTTACGCTCAGGGCAGCATTCTCAGCATCAATTGCGAGCGCCTTCAACCAATCCGCCGAATGCTGCTCGTCCGAAACCAAATCAAGAGCAGGGGCATCGCCCGCAAATAAATCTGGTGTGGCAATACCGGCAAATGGATCAGCTGGGGCAAGCTTTGCCATCGCCACACAGCGCTCAACCAAGCGCTCAAGTGCTGCACTATCCACCGCCGAACCACTCACCATGGCAGAAGATTGCCCGACAAAAACCCTGATGCCAACTTCGCGAAGTTCTGCGCGCTCTAGTTTTTCAACAACGCCATGACGCACTGAAATTTCAATATCATCGCTGGTGATTGCTAGAGCGTCCGCCGCCGTAGCGCCCATCCGTTTTGCGATGGTCACCACATCTTGGGCAAGGTGAAGAAGGTCTGCAGTCATGGAACCAAACAATCAATTAAAAGCGTTGCTAAAATTATGAAACCAAAGATGCGGTTTTGTTTAAACAGATATAGGCATTGTAATGGATCATCCCCACGAAAATTTTTAATCTGCCAGGCGGCGTGAGCAGCTGCAAAACCCAATCCGATAAATGCAATATTGCCTGCGCCCGCTAAGCGCATGGCAAAACCAAAACACAAAATCGCCAAACCAAAAAAACCAATTAACCACTGAGGTGTTGCGTCCCCGAGCTTCAATGCAGTCGATTTCACGCCAATCAAAATATCGTCTTCTTTATCTTGATGAGCATAGATCGTGTCATAAGCAAGCGTCCAAAATACGCCGCCCGCATAGAGTATCAATGGTGCCGTCGAGACTGAACCCATAACGGCACTCCAGCCAACCAAAGCGCCCCAGTTAAACGCCAAACCCAAAACAATCTGCGGCCAATAAGTGATGCGTTTCATCAAAGGGTAAATCGCAACGATAACCAGCGAAGAAATTCCAAGCCAGACCGTTGGCCAATTGAACTGCAGCAGAACAACCAATCCGATGAGAAGGAGCACCAGCAAAAAAATCCACGCGGCGCGAACGCTGACCTGCCCTGCTGGAATGGGCCGCGATTTGGTCCGCGCCACTGCAGCATCAAAATCCCTATCCGCGATATCATTGAGCGTGCAACCAGCCCCGCGCATGACAATTGCGCCGATCAAAAACAAAAAACCAAACCAAAGATTAGGCATTCCGCCGCCCGCCGCAATCTGCGCCAGCACCATCCCCCACCAGCATGGCAGCAGCAAAAGCCACCAGCCAATCGGCCGATCCAGCCGCATCAGCCGCGCATAAGGTTTTGCAATTTCCGGCAAAAATCGGTCCACCCAATTATTCTGTGCAGCGTCAGAAATGGCATCATGTGATGGACTGGTTTCAATCATGTGCGCGTGATACATCAGCCGCATGACAAAAACCACACCCAGATTGCACGTTGAGATAAGTCTAGGCGTTCACGATATTCCGCTGACCAAGGAACAAGCTCACTATGTGGTGAATGTGCTTCGGATGCAGCCCGGCGATCCCGTCTCGGTGTTCAACGGCCGCGATGGTGAGTGGCTCGCCTATCTCGCTAACACAAATAAAAAGGGCGCAACCTTGCGCGGCGAACGTTTAGTTCAAGCCGCACTGCTTCCACCCGATATTGATTACATTTTTGCGCCGCTAAAACATGCGCGATTGGATTACATGGTGCAAAAAGCAACCGAGCTTGGCGTGCGCCGCTTGCGCCCTGTGATGACCGCAAGAACCATTGCCGAACGGGTGAATTTAGAGCGCATGCGCGCCAATGTGATTGAAGCCGCTGAGCAATGCAATCTCATCGCTGTGCCAGAAGTTTTGGAGCCGATTAAGTTTTCTCAGCTCATGCGGGAATGGGATCCCATGCGTAGTTTGGTGCATTGCGATGAAACCGAATTGAACGCCAACCCTCTCAATGTTTTGCACGGCCTTGCAACGCCAACCGCAGTTCTCGTCGGCCCCGAGGGTGGCTTCACGATTGAAGAGCGGGCCGAACTTAAAGCTGCAAGTTTTGTCCGGATCATTTCTTTAGGCCCCCGTATTATGCGCGCCGACACCGCCGCCATTGCCGCTCTCACATTGGTGCAAGCCTGTGCTGGCGATTGGGGGAAATAAATGTAATGGCAGGGGTGACATAATATGACTTGTTCAAATTTGGCGCAACCCTTACATCTCTTTATAGAAAAATTGATAAGGACTAAACCGCCGTGAGTGGACCAACGCCAGATACTGCCGAAGCCCGTGCGCCGATTGAAAATCGTGCGCAACTCATTGATTATTTTGTCGATGGCAACAAACCAAAATCCGATTGGCGCATTGGCACCGAGCATGAAAAATTTGCTTTCCTCACTGACAGTTTAAAGCCAGTTCCTTACGAAGGTGAACGCTCCATTCGTGCTTTGCTGGAAGGTTTGCGCGATCGGTTTGGTTGGACCGGAATTTATGAAGGCGACCACATCATCGCTTTGGGCGATCCCACTGGGCTCGGCAATATCTCACTAGAGCCCGGCGGCCAGTTTGAGTTATCTGGCGCACCTCTCAAAACCGTTCATGATACCTGCGAAGAAGTGCATCAGCATTTAGTGCAGGTCCGCGAAGTAGGTGACGCTCTAGGCATCGGATTTTTAGGTCTTGGTGCAAGCCCGAATTGGACCCGCGCTGAAACCCCAGTGATGCCCAAAGGCCGCTATAATATTATGTCCAACTACATGGATAAAGTTGGCCGCTATGGTCGCGATATGATGTTCCGCACCTGCACCGTTCAGGTCAATCTCGATTTTTCGAGCGAAGCCGATATGGTGCAAAAACTCCGAACCTCGGTTGCCCTTCAACCGATCGCCACAGCGCTGTTTGCCAACTCGCCATTCCTTGAAGGCAAGCCCAATGGCTTCCAATCCTTCCGCAGTGAAGTCTGGACTGATACGGATAATGCCCGCTCCGGCATGCTGCCATTTGCCTTTGAAGCTGGCATGAGTTTTGAGCGTTATGTGGATTATGCGCTCGATGTGCCGATGTATTTTGTGATGCGTGACGGTCAGTTTGTGAATTGTGCGGGCCAAAGTTTTCGGAAATTCCTTGATGGAAAAATGGAAGTCTTGCCCGGTGAAAAACCCCGCCTGAAAGATTGGGCCGATCACCTCACCACGATTTTCCCTGAAGTGCGTTTGAAGAAATATCTTGAAATGCGCGGCGCTGATTCTGGTCCATGGCGCAGGCTCTGTGCATTGCCAGCTTTCTGGGTTGGTTTACTTTATGAGCAAGGTCCGCTTGATGCCGCTTGGGACTATGTAAAAGATTGGACCGCTGAAGAGCGCCAAGCTTTGCGCGATGCTATTCCAGTCCATGGCCTCAACGCCAAAATCTGTGGTCGCACCGTGCAAGAAATTTCTAAGGATGTCTTGGTCTTTGCACGCGCTGGACTGCAAGCCCGCAACCAACAAGGCTGCAAAGGCAAAACCGAAACCGCTTTCCTCGATATCCTCGATGAAACCGTCTCCACCGGAAAAACCGCCGCGCAAAACCTCCTCGATCTCTATCACGGCAATTGGAACGGCAACATCGAACGCGTATTCAGAGATTTTGCTTATTAGGCTGTAATAATTTCATTGCCATTTTTCTTAGCCGTGGCGATCAACAATTTGTCGCGGCTAGCAAGTGGCAATTTTAAGCGCGTGGCCAGCTCCAAGTATGTCGCGTCATAAGTTGTTAAACTAAACTGGCGGGCTAAGTCCAAAATCGACCCCCAAACAATGGCTGGTGTAGTTGCATCGGTTTTTACCACAAGCAAACCAAAGAGCGACAAATGCTTTGCGGTATCTTCTTTGGATATTCGCTCACGCCGTTCCGCAGTTCGTAGAAGGTTTCCCATTTCTAAATACCAAAGAGATGGAACCACCATGCCATATAGTTGGATGTGTTCAAAAACCTGTTGTGTGTCTGGTGTTGCCTCGTCTTTGAAGCACCACGCTGCAGCAAATGATGCGTCGACAACAATCTCTGTCACTTCCGGCCCTCATCGCGCAATTCACGCCAAGATAGCCCGCCCAAAGTATTCTTTTGCTGCAGTTCCAATATCTGAGCGCCCGCAATTTTGCGCATTGCGACTGTTGATTGATTTTCGCTCACCAGCCGCGCAATGGCTTTGCCGTGACGCGTGATAACGATTTCCTCTCCAGCTTCCACTTGATCAAGCAAAGCAGAGAGATTGGTTTTCGCCTCGAAGGCCCCGACAGTAATCACCGATTTCCATCCTAATAATTCAACTAGTTGAAAAAATAGGATGAAATTTCAATTTCGTCAAGACGAAGTTTTACCGCCGCCGAATTGAATTCTCGACTGAGTTTAGCAAATCATCGGCGGCATTTCCGGTGCGGGTACCGCCGCCGGTAATGTCTTCAATTGTTTTGCGGCCGCGGGTGGTTGCTTCCTCGGTAGGCATCTGAAGACCACCGCCAGAACCACCACCAAAAATATCTCTCAGAATGTCACCCATTTGATCAGGCGGAACTTGCTTCACCACCACGCCGCCTTTGCCACCATTGAGAATTTCCCCCAAGATATCCTCGAGCGAGCCGCCTTGACCAGTAGGGCGCTGCATTTGGCCTTCCAAATCAGGTTGACGTTGCTGGCCACCGCCTAAAACATCTTTCAAAATATCTTCAAGGCCGCCCGTTTGGCCGCCTTGCTGTGGTGCAGATTGCTGACCACCTCCCAAGATATCTTTCAAGATGTCGCCAAGTCCGCCGCCGCCAGACTGACCAGAGCCCGCCCCCATTTTCTTGGCAACTTGGCCCATGACAACAGAGGCTACAATCGGCAATAGTTTTTTCAAGATTGCCGCACCAATCCCAGTCGTCGCTGATAACTGTTGAGCAACGCCACGGCTTACATCTTTGTTGCCAAATACTTGGCCCAAAACATCATTGCCCGCTCCCGCAGCTTGGTCATAGGACAGCGCCCCAGCATTTTCAAAGCCGCGCGCATGTTGCCCGCCAAGTGCGGTTTTTAAAATTTCTTGCAAACCTTCTGGTGTGCTGGCCGAGCGCCGCGCACCCGCCGCCACTACGGGAACCAGCGCATCAAGGGCTGCTCTGGTTTGCGCTTCGTTCAATCCAAATTGCTGGCCTATTGCGGAAAGATCCATGTGGGTAGTCTCCCGTTAGCGTTTTGTAAGAATATCGCGGAAAATTGTGTCGAGTGAAGGTCTCGCCGTGCGGCGGCGTTTGCGCGGTGTGGTGCGTCGGCGGCCCAAGTAATCTGTGTAGCTGCGACGACGGCGGCGTTTTGGCGCTATTTGCCGTTGTGCACTCTGTAAAAATGCTTTGAAAATTGCCGCTAACAACACACTAAAAAATCCACCACCAGATGACGCTACATCTGCCGCAGTTGCAGTATCTGATGAAACCAAAGTACTGCTATTGGCCGCAGCCAGCGACGTTAAAACACTGCAAGCGCTAATCGCTCCAATACGGGTTAAGCTATCGCCCGTCACATCAGGAACTAATTGCGCCATCGCCTTTTGTGCGGCAGCAGGTGAGCCATAAAGATCATCCAGAATTGCTTCGCCATCGGCCAAAGCTTCTGCCCCGGTCGTGGCTTCAACATCTTCAAGGTCACCACCTTCTTCGAGCAGTTCGAGCAGATTTTCAAAAGCTTCAGGATCTTTTTGCGCCCGCTCTTTTAGGTCGTGGGCAATGGCTGGGCAAAGTTTCCCCATTGCGTCTTCCGCAATAGCAGCGCTTAAGCCCGCAGCATTTCCCGCGTTGCGAAAGAACGCGCCGCCATGTATCCGTGCCAATGTATCAATGATTGCCATGATGTTTCTCGTTAAAATTTAGAGGTTAAGTCTAGTGGTGATTTATGTGGATGCAACTCAAAATTTACTTAATCGCACAAAGTAAAGCCGAGCGCCTTGAGTTCCGCGGCTAACCCAACTGCTGACCGAAAGTGATGCGCTCTCAATCCAGCTATTCGCGCACCTTGCACGTTGGAGCGCTTATCATCCGTGAACCACGCGTTCTCGGGCGCAACACCAATTTTCGCCAATAGACTTGTATAGCTCGCAGGGTCTGGTTTCTTGGTATTAAACTCATACGAGCAGTATCGATTTTCAAAGAGTGCGGCAGCTTCCGGAAACAATTCTGGCAGATGACTTTTGACGATTGGTCCGTTATTGGTAAAAATCGCAATTTCAGCTTGGGTCTTAATTTGAGCGGCAATACTAAGGACTTCAGGAAATGCAATCATGGCATCGCGCCGCGCCGTTATCCATTGGCCAAAGGTTATGGGCGCACCCAGTCTTTGATTAAATGCTGCCAAATAATCAGCGCCGTCTGGATAAGCACCTGAGTCTGCTTCATCTTCAAATCCAGAATCCCAAAGCGCGGCGCGGACATCTCTTGCTGTAGCATCAGTTAGACTGGCTAATGCTCGAAGCCTGCGTCCAAGATCATAATGACAAAGCACATCATCCATATCAAAAATAACAAGGCTTGGCCTAATCATGTTACGTGGCTGTGCCGCCTACTGTAAGGCCATCAATGCGCAAAGTTGGCTGCCCAACCCCAACGGGAACCCCTTGGCCTTGCTTGCCACACGTCCCAATACCTGGGTCAAGCGCCATGTCATTGCCAACTTTAGAAATCCGTTTCAGAGCTTCTGCACCCGCACCAATTAACGTGGCGCCTTTGACCGGGCGGGTAATTTTACCGTCTTCAATGAGGTAAGCTTCAGTGCAAGAAAACACGAATTTGCCGGAAGTGATATCAACTTGTCCGCCACCAAAAGACTTCGCATAGAGACCTTTTTTAATCGAGGCCTGAATTTCTTCCGGATGAAGTTTTCCGTTCAACATATAAGTATTGGTCATGCGCGGCATAGGTGCATGGGCATGGCTTTGCCGCCGGCCATTGCCTGAAGATTTTCCACCCATCAGGCGGCCATTGAGGCGGTCCTGCATGAAGCCAACCAACACGCCATGTTCAATCAATGTGGTGGACTGCGATGGTGTTCCTTCGTCATCAATAATCAATGATCCACGGGCGTTAGGAACTGTTCCATCATCAACCACGGTTACATCTTCCGAGGCGATTTTTTGGCCAAGCAATCCGGCAAATGCTGATGTGCCCTTGCGGTTGAAGTCACCTTCAAGCCCATGGCCAATGGCTTCATGTAACAGGATGCCGGGCCAGCCTGGGCCAAGCAAAACATCCATTTCGCCAGCTGGTGCGGGTTCTGCTTCAAGAGCAACCAAACTCTGACGTAACGACTCGTGGGCTGCTGCTTGCCAGCGTTCTGGTGTTACATAATCATGAAAATTGCCCCGGCCGCCAAAGCCGTGCGAACCTTGTCCAGAAACCTTATCGTTCTTCGCCACAACGCTCACGCCAAAACGAATGAGTGGCCGAATGTCGCGGTAAACTTGTCCATCCCCGCGCATAATTTCAACCTGCTGCCAATCCTGTGACAAGGAAACCGAAACCTGCGAAATACGGGGATCAAGGGCGCGGGTGTATTGATCAACCGCTGTCATCAAAGCGACTTTCTCTGCAAAGCCAACCGCCATAACGGGATTATCAGCGCTATAGAGTTGGGCATTGGTGCGGGCAGGGGGCAGTATGATATCTGCCGAACGCGAACCATTGAGAACAGTTGCGCAAGTTTCAGAAGCATTTTTAAGCGCCCGGGAGGAAAGGTCAGAGGAGTGCGCATAGGCAGTGGTTTCGCCAGAAATCGCCCGTAAGCCAAATCCTTGCGCTTCATCGAAGCTGGCCACTTTCAACTTACCATCCACAAAAGCAAAACTTTCAGTCTGGCGTCTTTCGACAAATAATTCGCCATCGTCTGCCCCCAATAATGTGGTTTGCACCAGATTGAGAGCCTGCTCATGGGAAAGGTCAGTGCCGTCGAAAAGTGAATTAGCCACCGCTTGGCTCCTTGATCAAATCGTAAAGTTTCAATCTAGATAAGAGGTGGCGGCTATTCCCGCCAAGAGTTTTATTGCTTATCGAGTTCCGCCAAGGCCTTTGAGAAGCCTTCCAATGAAATCTTCATCGGAATGCCAAGACCGGGCGCTTCATAAATAATGAAATTTGCCGCCGTACCTGATTTCAACTTGGTAAGAGTAGGACCAGACGCTTCCGCCAACGCTTCGCAAATTGTCGGGCGGCAACGTGTGAATGGTACGCGACCAACTGCAGCGCCATCAATTTCGAGTGCAATGCCAGTTGGCAGGTAAACCCCAATCGGCGCCATGATGCGCATCATGGTTACGACCTTATCGCCCTGTTTCGACTTTGCCAAAACCATTGACAGGCCGATTTTATCATTCTTGGCACTTTTAGTAATTTGCGACATGCCGCACTGCTTACCGGTTTCTGGTTGGCCTTCTGGCACGACGCCACATTGAACCGTCCAAGCACCATGCTTTGCAACAACTTCGGCTGCCGGCGGCTGTTTGCCAGTTGTGGCCGCAACAGGTGCCTTTTTACGTGGACCTAAATTTGCCGGCGGCTGCTCCTCTTGTGCAAAAGCAAATGTTGGGGTCAGCACCGCAAGTGCAGTGAACAGGGCAGCGGTGCGCAAAACGAAAGTGATTCTCACAGTTCTCTAGTCCTTAAAAAGTGTCGGGCTTGGCTCTTACCCGCCAGATTTCTATAAAACAACCAAGTTTATAGTCATAAATCCAAAAAAACGGCGGCGTCTGACTATGGGTTTTGCGGTAAAATGCGGCAGAATTCGGGTTATCGCAAGCTTGTCTCATGCCACGACGTTTTGCCGCGCCGTGATAAGTTGCGACATTCACACGATTGTGGTTCTTACAGGCCTGAACTATAAGCTCAAAAATATGTGAGCAGTGGCGTGTGCTTGTTTGAAGTGCGGGCCTTAAAGACGAACAAGAAGGTGCATAATGAATATTGTGTCAAAAATTTTAGGGGCTGTAGCGGTATTAACCGTACTTGCGAGTGCCAGCGCTGCGTTCGCAGCTGCCGGGCAAGCGGTTCCGTGGCAAATGGGTCTGCAAGACCCTGTAACGCCGGTGGCCGAATACATCGTCTGGTTCCATAATTATTTATTGGTCATTATCACTGCAATCACGCTCTTTGTGATGGCCCTCATGGGTTATGTGATGATCAAATTTAATGCCAAAGCAAATCCAGTCCCTTCCAAAACCACGCATAATGCACTGATCGAAGTTTTGTGGACTGTTATTCCAATTCTTATTCTTGTGGCTATAGCGATCCCCTCATTCCGGTTGCTCTACTTGCAACGTGATATTCCAGCAGCCGATATGACTATTAAGGCGATTGGCAATCCAAGCTGGAACTGGACCTATGAGTATCCTGACCTCGGCCTGAATGAAGATAAATCAGCCAAGGTATCATTCACGTCATATTTGAAGCCAAAGGATCAGGCGGAAAAAGAGGGTGTTCCTTACCTCTTAGCAACTGACATGCCAATCATTGCACCAGTCAATAAAATCGTCAAAATGATTATTACGTCAGACCCTGAAGGCATCATTCACGCTTGGACTATTCCATCTTTTGGTATGAAGATTGACGCCATCCCGGGCCGCTTGAACGAAGATTGGTTCAAGGCGACAAAAACCGGTGTTTTCTACGGCCAATGTTCGGAGCTTTGCGGTAAAGAACATGCCTTTATGCCAATTGAAGTTTGGGTTGTTGATGAAACCAAGTATCAAGCTTGGGCAACATTGATTCAAACGCAGCCAAGCGCTGAAGATTTACAAAAATTTCTAATAACGATTAAGCCCGCGCCACAAGCCGTGGCTCAAAACTAAGTTTTACGAGAGGCAAAAAAAATATGGCCCAATCTTCATCTTACCAAGCTGCAACACTGGATGATCATCACGTCCACCACGCTGACCCTACGGGTTGGCGGCGGTATGTATACTCCACCAACCACAAAGACATCGGCACGATGTATCTGTGGTTTGCAATTTTTGCGGGCGTATTCGGTGGGCTGCTCTCTGTTCTCATGCGCATGGAATTAGCCGAGCCAGGCATTCAGATTTTTCATGGCCTTGCCGCTGCTGTTTATGGTGCGGAAGGTGATGCTGCAATCGACCAAGGCAAACATATGTATAATGTGTTTGTTACGGCCCATGGCCTGCTCATGATCTTCTTCATGGTTATGCCTGCGATGATTGGTGGTTTTGGCAATTGGTTTGTGCCCCTGATGATTGGCGCTCCCGATATGGCTTTCCCGCGCATGAACAATATTTCGTTCTGGCTTTTGGTTCCTGCACTTTTGCTGTTGATGATGTCGATGTTTGTTGAAGGTCCATCAGGCGCTCATGGCGTTGGCGGCGGTTGGACGCTTTATCCACCATTATCGACGTCAGGCCAACCCGGCCCAGCTATGGATTTTGCAATCCTTTCGCTTCATATTGCAGGCGCATCTTCAATTCTGGGTGCAATCAACTTCATTACGACTATTTTCAATATGCGCGCGCCTGGCATGACCTTGCATAAAATGCCACTCTTCGTATGGTCAGTTTTGGTCACAGTGTTCTTGCTTTTGTTGTCGTTGCCAGTACTCGCTGGCGGTATCACCATGTTGCTTACCGACCGTAATTTTGGCACGTCATTCTTTGTGCCTTCCAAGGGCGGCGATCCGATCCTTTATCAACATCTATTCTGGTTCTTCGGACATCCGGAAGTGTACATTCTTATTCTTCCAGGCTTTGGCATTATCAGCCAGATCATTTCAACCTTCTCGAAGAAACCAGTGTTCGGCTATCTCGGCATGGCTTATGCCATGGTCGCTATCGGCGTTGTTGGTTTCGTGGTCTGGGCGCATCACATGTATACTGTAGGTATGGATGCGGATACCCAAGCTTACTTCGTTGCTGCGACCATGATTATCGCGGTCCCAACTGGGGTAAAAATATTCTCTTGGATCGCCACAATGTGGGGCGGATCGATCGAATTTAAGCCACCCATGATTTGGGCGCTTGGCTTCATCTTCTTGTTTACCGTTGGTGGTGTAACCGGTGTGGTCTTAGCGAACGCTGGTGTGGATCGTTCATTGCACGATACCTATTATGTGGTTGCGCATTTCCATTATGTGCTTTCGCTTGGTGCAGTGTTTGCAATCTTTGCCGGCTGGTACTATTGGTTCCCCAAAATCACCGGTTATCTCTATAATGAAACCATCGCCCATGTGCATTTCTGGGTGACTTTCGTTGGTGTTAACTTGGTGTTCTTCCCACAGCATTTCTTAGGTCTTGCTGGCATGCCGCGCCGTTACATCGATTACAACGCAGTGTATGTAGGTTGGAACCAAGTGTCTTCTTATGGCTCATACATTTCAGCCTTCGGCGTTCTCATATTCTTATTTGGTACATTTTCCGCTTATGCGAAAAAAGTGCAAGCTCCAAACAATCCTTGGGGTGTTGGTGCGAATACGCTGGAGTGGACACTGTCCTCACCACCGCCGTTCCACCAGTTCTCAACTCTGCCAGTTATTAAGTAAGAAAATTGGCTGTTCAGACCCATGGTCAAAGCTAACGCAAATCACGCTAACGCTGCCCCCGTTTTAAACGGCGAGGGCAGTGTTGGTGATTTTGTGGCACTTCTTAAACCAAGGGTTATGTCGCTGGTTGTTTTCACAGCCCTTGTGGGGCTAGTTGCGGCACCCGGCAGTATTCATCCATGGTTGGGATTTGTCGCCATCCTTTGTATCGCGGTTGGTGCGGGTGCATCAGGTGCTTTGAATATGTGGTATGATGCCGATATTGACGCAGTGATGAAACG
>JAYUOP010000096.1:0-10332 GCA_043760745.1 Hyphomicrobiales bacterium | reverse complement strand
ACTTGTGGGGGGAAAGGGAGGTGGAACCGAGGCTTTGCGACTTTCATCATCTTGCGAGAGGGGGCGGGGTTGAAGATGGTGATCAACGCATCCCCTCGGTTCCCAAAACCTGGCGGCTAGCCGCCGGGTTTATTCAGTATCGGAGCAATCTTCTACAGCGCAAGGCACCACAACGAGTGGCCCCAAAATTGGGTAAGCGCTGTTCATTTCAATCACGGTTACATCCGTGGCTGGAGCGGGGGAGGTAGAGCTGGCTGCCAATGCAGTGGCGGCGGTGGCTAAAACTGTGAGCACGAAGAATGTGTAGCGGATCATTTTGGTATTCCCTCTCGGTTAGGCTTTGAACTTGAGATCAACATAGTCTGGTGAATTCGAATGCTGACTGAATGGCTTGTTCATCTGGCGTTTATGATTGATATTGCGAATCTTATTGTTGTGGAGACTGTTATGGATGACGCTTTAAACTGGATGAGTGCGGCGAAGCTTCGACGGGGTTTTGTCAAAAAGAAGTTCTCACCAGTCGAGGTGGCGCAATCTTGCCTTAATCAGATTGCCAAGCATGAGCCCGCTGTGAATGCGATTTGCCATTTGGATCATGCGCTCACTATGGCGCAAGCAAAGGCGAGCGAAAAGCGTTGGGCCAAAGGAAAACCATTGTCGGCACTTGATGGTGTTCCAGTGCTGATCAAAGACCTGCTTCTGGTCAAAGGCTGGCCAACACGGCGTGGCTCGCGAACGGTCGATGTTGCGCAAAGTTGGGACCATGATGCGCCAGCGGTTGCAAGGTTGAGGGAAGCGGGTGCGGTCTTTCTTGGCCTAACCACAACGCCGGAATATGGCTGGAAGGGTGTAACCGATTCCACCCTGACTGGGATCACGCGCAATCCATGGGATTTATCCAAAACGCCGGGCGGATCGTCTGGCGGCTCGTCAGCTGCATTGGCAGCAGGCTATGCGCCTTTGACACTTGGCACGGATGGCGGCGGCTCTATTCGCATCCCGGCGGCCTTTACTGGCACGTTCGGCTTGAAGCCAAGCTTTGGCCGCGTTCCGGCTTGGCCGCTTTCGCCTTATGGCACAGTCGCGCATATCGGTCCGATGACGCGCAACGTGGAAGACGCCGCATTGCTGATGAATGAAATTGCGCGGCCCGATAACCGCGATTGGCATTCGCTCCCATTTGATAAATGTGATTATACAAAAAAATTAGGCGGCAATTTGAAGGGTAGCCGAATCGCGTTTTCGGCCAATCTTGGGTATGTTGACGTTGATCCTGAAATTGCGAAACTGGTGAAATCAGCTGTGAAAGTTCTGAAAGATTTGGGAGCTGAGGTCACCGTGATTGATCCCGGCTTCACCGATCCCGCTGAAACTTTCCGCGTGTTGTGGTGGAGCGGTGCGCGTGCTGCTTTGGGGCATTTGCCGGATGAGAAAAAAGCGTTGCTTGATCCGCAATTGGCAGCTGTAGTTGAAACCGCAAGCGCGATTACCATGGCGCAATATCAAGACGCGGTGCGTCAGCGTGGCGTGTTGGGGTCCCAAATGCGAAGCTTCATGGCGGATTATGATGCGCTCGTGACACCAACATTACCACTCGCGGCTTTTGAAGCGGGCAGGCTTTCGCCGGTGGATATGGGGCAGGGGCAATGGGTGAATTGGACGCCGTTTTCTTATCCGTTTAACTTAACTCAGCAACCTGCAGCTAGCGTACCTTGCGGTTTCACAAAGGCAGGCCTTCCTGCTGGGCTTCATGTGGTTGGAAAAATGTTTGACGATAAAACTGTCCTGCGAATTTGCGCGGCTTACGAGGCCGAGACAGAATTCTATAAAAAACGCCCGGCAGGATTTTGAGGAGTTAACCTATGCCCGATCAAAGACCGCTGATTATTTCTGTTCCTGAACCGCGTTCACTTGAACTCATATTTGAGCCTAGTGATGAAAAGTTTTTGCGTGAAAGGTTTCGAATCGTTGAAGGCGGCGGTGCAACACTTGCGCAAACGGTGGCCGACAACATCGCCGAAGCTGATTTCATTATTGGGCAACCAGACTTGTCGCCAACACTCTTGAAAAAAGCAAAAAATCTCAAAGCGATATTTAACGTGGAGAGCAATTTTCTTGACAACATGGATTATGACCATTGCTTTGCAAACGGTATTCGTGTGCTGACCACGGGCCGCGTGTTTGCTGCACCAGTCGCAGAAATCGGCCTTGGATTAGCGCTAGCGTTGGAGCGCAATATTGTTGTCGCTGACCGGGCTTTTCGCAATGGCAAAGAGCTCTGGGGCAGTGACGGCAATCATGATGCGAGGCTTATGTCCGGTGGCCAAATTGGTTTCATCGGGTTTGGTGATTTAGGCCGTGCATTGCATCGCCTGCTCTCAGGGTTCCGCGCGCAGATAAAAGCGTTTGATCCTTGGTTGCCAAAAAGTGTTCTCCTCGATCAAGGCATACAGCCAGCAAGCCTTGATGAGGTGCTCACGACTTGCGATGTTATTTTTGTGGTGGCTTCGGTCACGTCGGAAAATGGTGGATTTCTGGGAGCGGCAGAGTTTGCTAAAATGAAAAAGGGTACAAGTTTTATTTTGCTGAGCCGGGCCGGGGTGGTTGATTTTGAAGCCTTGATGGCGGCGGTAAAATCAGGCCACATTCGCGCAGCAAGTGATGTGTTTCCGCAAGAGCCTTTGGCGATGGATCATCCCGTGCGCAAACTCGAAGGGTTTATACTCTCTGCTCACCGCGCTGGCGCATTGGATAGCGCATTCAAGCAAATGGGAAAAATGGTGCTTGATGATCTTGATCTTATTACTCGTGGTTTACCGCCGGTTTCCTGCCGAAGAGCCGAACGCGAAACCGTCCGCCGCATGCGCTCAAAGCCGATTGAGAAGAACTGATAAATGCTGCGGTGGTTTCTGGCTGGACTATGTTTGCTATGTGCAGGCTTATGTAATGGCGTGATGGATAGTTTGCAGTTTCATTTTTCGCAAACAATGTTTGCTGATGCCAGCCGATTTGATCCACAGTTTTGGAACCCAGCCGAGAGTTGGAAAAACAAATATTTGGACTATGACGCAAGCAAAGGTGAAGCCTTTTTCGGCAGCAGCACCTTCCTCGTTTTCACCACCGACGCTTGGCATCTGTTCAAATTTTTCATGTTGAAATTTTTTGTTTTAGCCGCGCTAAGTTTTGCATTTGGGCCGCGTTGGTATTGGGATGAATTGGCGGATTGGGTGAAAGTTGGAATTGGAATGGTTGGTTTGACGCTGTGTTACCAGTGCGGATTTTGGGTGAGTTATGTTTGAGGGAGACAGGTTATGACTCATAATATTCATAATGGAAACGACAAATTCGCAGCGTTGATGTGGTTTATTGGAATCATCGTTGCGTGTTTTTTTGTTTTCATCATTTGGAGTGTGGCAACTTCAACTGCAGAGCGGCGAATACAAACTGAAATTAACTCCCCGAGACTTTTTGTCCAGTTTGGCAACAGCCAAGCAGAAAAATGCTTGAACAATGACAAAAACAATTATGAGAATTGTATCCAATTAGTTCTTAAAACCAATCGCGAAAACCATCTGGCAGAATTAAATTCGCAAACCCAAATAGATATTGCAAACTATACTTTTTGGTTATTTTTGATAGCTGTCATTACTGCGCTGTTGACGTTGCTTGGAATAGGTTTTGTTTCAAAAAATTTGAAAGAAATGCAAAAAACGAATTCACTTACATTCGAATCCATTTCGATCGCTCAAGCCTCTCATCGGTTTGCGGTTGAAAACAAAAGACCCTGGGTAATTTTCGCCGATATAGAGGTGACGAATTGGAAGTTTTACCCTGGCACTACAAAAGCAAATGCTTTGCATGTTTCAATAAAATTACATCTCAAAAACGTAGGAGAATCTCCAGCGGTAAATGTGCTGTTGTCCGGATATTTCGGTGAGCATTTGCCCAATTCAGGTGATTACGAAAACTTTATTGTTCATGGGCGGGAAAATATTAAGCCGAAGGGCCAAATACGTACTTTTGTACTTGCTCCTAATCAAGTCGAGCAAATCGAATTTTCAGAATCTTGGCAGTTTGATAACATTGCGAATGATGCGCTAATTTATACAAATCTGAAATTTTTATTCGAGATTGAGTATGGGGTCGGTGCCAATCAGCTTGGTAAAACTTGGGCTTTCTGTCACCTAGGACCTTCTCGTGACAAGTCATCCGTTATTTTAAACAGCCATCCTGAGCTAATTTCCATAGCATATTACAATGATGACTTCCAACTAAGTTGGAACAAATTGCATTTGGTCAAACAAAAAGACCACATTGAATAGTATCAATAGATGGTCGCCACGGAGCACTCACTGCGAACTTTCCGCAGTAAGTGGTAAGTAAATTTTAAACGTGTTTGGTGCCCAAGAAAACCGCTATGTCGCAATATCAAAAGAAAATTGTCTAAAACATTCCGGACACATATCCATGAAAATGAAACTAACGACTCACAAAGATAAAGAAATCATGCCCCGATGCTTTTAACGGCAAATGAACGGAGGGAGAATCACTCTTTTGAAAACTTATTACGCACGCATGTGTTAGATTCAGCGTTAGACAAAGGTTACGCTGCGATGGCGGCCGATGTTGATCGCGAATCTGAAGCGCGAGAATGGGTCAGTGGTTTCGCCCGGTGCAATAGCTAGAATTTGGCTGGGGGACTAGGATTCGAACCTAGACAATCAGAGTCAGAGTCTGAGGGCCTACCGTTAGCCGATCCCCCAATGCCTTGCAGGATTATGAGGTCTTACTGCTGGCAAGGTTCCGTTGCAAGAGCACAAAAAATCACGTGCGGAATTGGCGGATGAGGCTTGCAAGGCTTGGTTGTTGGTTGCTCGGCGCCGCTTGCTGTTGGGGCGGTTGTGCGACTGGGGCCGGCGGGGCCGAGGGTTCTGGCGCGCGGCGCAATGTTGGTTGTGGTTGTTGGCCCGGCACTGGACTTGATTGCGCGGGGAATGGCTGCGGTTGTGGTGCAAGTTGCGGCGGTGCTTCGCGGCGCAACTGCGGTTGTATCGGGGCCGGTGCAATTGGTGGCGGCGAATGATTATAGGATGGCGCAACGGGTTGAGGTGGCGGTGGCGCAACTTGGGCGACAACTTGCGGGCCTGCAGCAGCTTCAGCAGAATAGCCCGTGCTATCTGGGTTATACGTTTGAGCGCGCCAACGGCTAACGATTTCGTTGAGGAAGTTGTCATCGGGCAAATCGCGGGCCCAGTTTTTGGTGAAGGACGCCGTCGAGCTCCGCGGTAAACAATCGGCTGGCAGCATATCAAATTTAACCCGGGTTGGCAGCGCTACACCTTCGCCAAAAGTTATCGCTTCGCCTGTGCCCATGGTTGACATGAATTCGAGCAAGCTTGCGGCGGCATCGGAAATGCCAGCGCGCAAAATATCTTGATCGCGCTCGTTGGTCAGGCGCATTGAGAAAATGGTGTTACATTGCGAAAGGATTGTTGGATCAAGTTCGGCAGGACGCTGGGTTACGATACACAGTGAAACACCATATTTGCGGCCTTCTTTGGCGATGCGTGAAATTGCCCGCTTGGTGGGTTCAAAACCGAGTGACTTGTCATTGGGCACATAACGATGCGCCTCTTCGCAGACGAAGGTAATCGGAATACGGCCAGCGCTCCACACGCCGAAATCGAATGCGAGGCGCGCCAGAACGGACACAACCACGTTGATAATTTCTGAAGGCAAGCCACCAAGCTCAAGAATGGCAATTGGCTTACCGTTTACTGGCACGCGGAACAGCCGCGAAAGTACGGCCGCCATGTTATCTTGGACTGTCAAACTACCGAACATAAAGCTGTAACGGGGATCGCGCGAAATGGCTTCTAGCCGCGCCTTCAAGCGCTTGTAGGGTGCGAGTTCGCCACGCAACTCTAGCTTACCAATGTATTCTTCAAGAATACCTGTGAGATCTGATGTGCGGTATGGTAAAGGAGTATCGACGCCGATGTTGTTTTCTGCAGCATTATCGCGATTTCTCGTCATACCTTGGCGATCACGCCGCTGATTGCTCATGTAACGGGCTTTGGCCATCGGAATCATTTCGCGCAAAATTTCGACGTCGGTTTCGCGGTTCGGCTGATTGCCAATGAGAATTTCAACAGCTTCATCAAAGTTGAGGAGCCAAAATGGCAGTGCCATATTTTCAGGCGCTATGATTTCAGCCATACCTTGGAAGGACTGGGCATATTCGCGATGCACGTCCAACAGAAGAATATGCGCCATTGGATTTTTTTCGAGAATGCGGCGTAAGATGAGGGCTACTGTGCAAGATTTACCAGTACCCGTCGTTCCGAGAATTGCAAAATGCTTACCCAGCATTTCATCGATTTTGACCATTGCAGGAATGGTCGGATCTTGTTGAATATGGCCAACGCGAATTGAGCTTTCAGCATCACAGGCATAAGCGAGAGCAAGTTCTTCGCGATTTGCCCGCAGTGCGATATCGCCGAGCGAAGGATAACATGAAATACCACGACGGAATGAGATCGGACGGCCGTTTACACCTTTTGGCAGTTCACCAATAAACTCAACTTCCACAATGCGCATTTCGGTTTCACCCTTGCTTTGGGTGGGCATTGGCGTGCTGAGCGCTGAAACGAGGGCAAGCGCAATCGCGTAGGGTGTATCTACCTTCATCAACGTGCCAATTTCAGGACATTTGCCAGCAGTGTTACCTATCGCGCCATCGCCGAGATCAAGCAAAATAATGGCGTGCGCACCCGTCACTGCTACAATACGACCCAGGCGCTCTTGAATAGCGATGGTCTGTAAGTTTGGCATATCGGGGAGGCGTTGGCTGACGGTTGCGACGTTCATTTACTCAATTTACTTTCGTCAGTGAATTTTGCGTGGTTGAGAGTTTTGATCGACGACGATCGGCAAGGTGATGGTAACGCGGGTTCCTTGGCCTTTGACCGAGTTAATACGAAGATCGCCGTTGTGAAGCCGCGCTAACGCGAAAGCTATTGGGATGCCAAGACCGGTACCTTCATGGCGCTTGTTAAATCCTGCATCAACTTGGCCAAATGGCGTCATGGCAGTGAGCACTTCGGATTCACTCATGCCCATTCCGGTATCTGTTACGGTCACATCAACATAACCGTCGCTGGCAACCATTGCTTCAACATGGACACGCCCGCGATCGGGGGTAAATTTCACCGAGTTGCTTAACAAATTAATCATGATTTGCTTTACGCGCAGTGGGTCGGCAAAAAGTTGCGGTAAGTCTTTTGGAATGTTGACGGTAACAGCGATACCTTTTTCTTTGGCTTTGGAATCAGTGATTAGAATGCAAGGCTCAAGAATAATGTCGAGGTCAATTGCTTCTGGATCAACACTCAGTTTTCCGGCTTGAATTTTGGAAACGTCTAGAATGCCGTTGATTAGCAATAGCAAATGTTCAGCGGCTTGTTTTATGTATTCGGAATATTGTACAACTTTTTCTGGGTTAGTCACCGTTTTGGTGGCCAACATATCGGAAAAACCAATAATTGCGTTGAGAGGCGTCCGCAATTCGTGGCTCATGTTTGCGATGAATTCTGACTTCGCTTTGGAAGCTAGTTCGGCGTCAACTTTTGCAGCATTTAGGGCAACGGCACTTTTTTGCTGGGTTACGCCTTGGCCAAGACTCTCCGAAAACCCAGAAATCAATGAGCCTTCTCTAAACCATTTTGTGCCGAACGTTCGCATACTGCCCCTTTGCAATCACCAGGTAACATGGCGCTAAACCCCTCAATTCTTGGTTAACGGCTAATATATTTAATCTTTTGATACATTTGCTTTACCTCGCTGCAGGAGGTGTTAAGCTGAGACCAACGAAATGATTAAGCCCGCTTGATTGCTCCAGACTGATCGTCTGTTGAGTTCGATAGTTGGCGAAAGGCGAAATGTGAACGCGACCGCGAAGTCGGGGAAATCCCGCGGCAGGCGCAAAGGACGGTCGAAAAGGCCAAGCAAAGGCTCACCTGTTTTGCAACAGGTGGCTTTGCAAAAGCCGCAAGATCAACCTGCGAATGCTATGCTTTATGGTGCACTTGATTTGGGCACCAATAATTGTCGACTTCTCATTGCCCGCTCAAATGGCCATGGTTTCCAAGTCGTTGATGCGTTTTCACGAATTGTGCGGCTTGGGGAAGGCATTGGTCATTCCGGCCGTTTAAGTGATTCTGCGATGCGCCGAACGTTGGAAGCCTTGCGGGTTTGCTCGAATAAATTGAAATGGCACAAAGTTCAGCGGTTTCGTTTGATTGCGACTGAAGCTTGTCGTTTGGCCGAAAATGGACCGGCATTTATCAAGCAGGTTGAAGATGAAATTGGCCTCAAGCTTGAAATTATAGATCGCGAAACAGAAGCACAATTAGCCGCCGTGGGTGCTGAACCTTTGATCGAGGTCAATGCTGAAACGGCGCTTATATTTGATATCGGCGGCGGTTCAACTGAGGTCATGTGGGTGAAGCGCGATAATAAACGTTATACAATCCAGAAATGGACGTCGTTGCAGGCGGGTGTTGTTACGTTGTCTGAAAAATTTGGCGGCGGGCGCGATGTCACACCTGAAGCTTTTGTAGCCATGCGTGATCATGTGCGGACATTATTGAAACCTTTCGTAGCCAATGTGGCAACCATTGCAGGTGGCAATGTTACGCCTTCGCATCTTTTGGGCACTTCGGGAACTGTGACCACAATTGCTGGCGTACTTTTGGGTTTGAAGCGGTATGATCGATCGCGCGTGGATGGTTGTTGGATCAGCAGCGTTGATGCCGGGCGGGTGACCGCCGACCTACTCGCTATGAGTTTTGAGCAACGCACGCAAAATCCGTGTATAGGGCAGGAACGCGCGGATTTGGTTTTGGCAGGTTGTGCAATATTGGAAGAAATTCGATTGGCCTTTCCTTCACCTCGCATTCGCGTGGCGGACCGGGGACTTCGTGAGGGTATTTTGACCCAGTTATTGAAAGAAGATGGCATGTACGGAAAAGCATCATGAGCCGCCCCGGCAGCCGCAATGAACTCAGCGGGCGTAATCTCAAAATTAAAGTTAAAACCGGTAAAGGCCGCACGGTTAGTCAAAAGATCTGGCTGGAACGTCAGTTGAACGATCCTTACGTGATTGAAGCGCGGAAACTTGGATACCGCGCGCGTTCGGCGTTCAAATTGGTTGAGATTGATGACAAATACAAGTTCCTCAAAGTGGGCCAAGTCGTAGTCGATCTCGGTGCGGCACCAGGAAGTTGGAGCCAAGTAGCTGCAAAACGCGTGAAAGCTGATGAGGGTCGCGGCAAAGTAATTGCCATTGATATGCATGGAATAGACCCCCTTGATGGCGTTATCATATTCAAGAAAGATTTTTTAGACGAAGACGCGCCGCAGCTTTTGTTTGATGCCATTGGCGGCGTAAAAGTTGACGTCGTTTTGTCTGATATGGCAGCACACGCCACAGGGCACAAACAGACCGACCACTTGCTGATTATGGGGCTCGCAGAAGCTGGCCTTCAGTTTGCCTGTCAAGTTTTAGCGCAAGGTGGCGTCTATCTCGCCAAAGTTCTGCGCGGCGGCAGCGAAGGTGAAATGCTGAAATTGATGAAGAAGAATTTCGCGTCAGTACGACATCTCAAGCCAATGTCCAGCCGAGATGACTCGGCTGAACTTTTTGTGTTAGCGATGGGGTTTCGGGGGTAGAGTGTCGACAAAAACAGTGTACTGCACTATAATACACTTTTTTGGAGTTAAAAGTGATGAAACCAGCGGGCCAAATGACACTGACTTTAACGCGTGAGCTTGAGCAGTTTGTTCGTGATGAAGTTAAGAACGGTGCTTTTGCGACGAGTAGTGAATATGTCCGCGATTTAGTGCGCGAACGCTATTTGAAGCAAAAAGAGCGCTTGTCGATGGCTCAAGCGTTGGACATCGCTTTGCGGCGCGGACTTGCAGATATTGATGCTGGACGGACCATGCCTTTAGAGGAAGCTTTTGCAAAATTACGAACGGAATTGAAATTGACCGACTAAGGATCAGTTTAATGAAGGTTATGATTTCCGAAGCTGCACTTGAGGACTTGATCCAAATTGGTCATTAAATTAGGCATGACAGCGTTTCTCGTGCGCAATCTTTTGTGTCAGAGCTTTATGACAAATGCCAGCGACTAAGTACGATGCCAAAGGCTTTTCCATTGCTGCCAAACTGGGAGGAGCAAGGCATTCGAAGGCGTCCGCATGGTCCTTATCTCATTTTTTATCGTGTAGTAGCAGATAGAGTTGAAGTGTTGCACATTTTGCATGG
>JAYUOP010000095.1:0-10364 GCA_043760745.1 Hyphomicrobiales bacterium | reverse complement strand
GAACGCGACAACCAAATCGGCGCTGCTGCGAAGCTGAAGAAAATCTTTAAAGTCGCCGTATCTGACTTGAAGCCAGGCAAACTTGACCAACCATTGAGCATTGTCAAAAAAGTAGAAGTGCGCGATTTCATTCCGGACTTCAAATCCTATGGCGGATATGTTTTGGACAAGATCGAAAGCTTCACCATTGATAGTGCTGGCATGGGCTTTGCTGTGACTGACAATGATGGCGTCGACAACACTAACGGCGAAACCTTGTTCTGGTCCACTGGCAAGATGTAACGAATACGCCTTTCGCGTTTCCACACGGGCAAAACCCGTGTGGAAGCTAAAACAGACACGATACAATCAACGAATAATAGACAAAACGTGCGTTTTGATGTAACTATTGGTTGAACTCGGGGGAGTCAGTATGCGTAAATTTCTGTTATGTGGATTTCTTTCACTGTTTTGTGAATCTGCGCTGGCCGCAAAACCAGCTCAAGTGAAATATTGGGTGGTCACAGCCACATTGAGCTGCAAAGCTTGCGAGCAAGATGGCCGTATTCTGATCGCCGGTAATCAGCCCGCGCAATATATAACCGCAAAATCCCAATGTGAGTTTCGCAAAGAAGAACTGATCTCTGCGGTCAAAAAAGCTGTCAAAAACAAAAAACTAAAAATCAAAGCCGCATGTAAAGAAACCAAAAATCCAGCAGCTGAGCAGGTGGAGTGAAGGTTTAAAACTTGCGGCCGTAATTTGATTGTAAATTTAAGCCCACTCCGAACCGTCATTCCGGCGCAGGCCGGAATCTGCTGCAGACTCTGGCCTGCGCCAGAGTGACGGCGCGGTGGTGTTGTAATTCAAGTACAAACCAATGCTTTACCGCAGTGACAGACTGGCAATTCCGGCGGCAATATTCAATCCGGTTTGCGCTTGAAGGCTAATCGGTTGCAGGTTTATGCCATCTTTGAAACCACCAACCAATACATTTGCGCCAAGCCCGACGATGACGGTCGCTTCAGCGCTGACACCGGTGTAATTGCCGCGTAATGCACCTTTTTTAGTACGTCCCGGCGCAAAAACCGCCCATACCAATCGGGTTTGGTCAGTAATGCCAATATCAATGCCAAGCTTTCCAATCGAACCGCTGTAGCGTTCAACCCCACGCGATCCCTTGAAGGTGCATTCGACATCTTTGCTTGAGCCAATAATAAAGCCAACGCCGCCTTCAACATCGCACGACAAGACGCCAATTTTGACGCCACCAGCTGTGGCCGGTGTTGCAATTGCCAAAAATGTTGCAGCGCCAAGCGCCAATAATGATTTCATTTTATAACTCCAGTTTCAAATTCAATAAGGTGCCCCTGTCTCATCGCTTAATGTGTTCAGAGTACGGCGAAGAGTTTTAAACCAGTTTGAATTTCCGCTTTTTGCTAATGACCCGAAATGCATATGACTTACTTGAATGTAAGCGATTGACCCAAAGGGGACTTCCCGTTTTGGCAATTGAATATTTATCTTTACTGTCCAAACGGCTAATGGCAGCTTCGCGGATTGAGGGGCATCCTTGTTGAGGGGACACGTCAAATCACGAGGCCAGGGGGGAAGAGATGTGCCGGTGTCACCTGCTCCCGACCCACTGCCGGATCTCGTCAGCCAATTGCTCCAGAACGCCTGTCGTCCCGGCGGGGAGCGGGTCCGGAAACCGTTGTTCGGGATACGCGAGCGTCCCCCCCCAGATGGACCGGCTGGACGCAGGGCATCCCGTGCTGTTTGAATAGGTTGATCATGTTGTCCGCGCATTGACGCACACTCGGATCGTCTGCGGGATCGCTGGCGCCGTTGACGATGACCGCTCCGAGTTTTCCTTTGAGCTGTTGTCCATCGCGCCACAAGGGATCCAATCTGTCGAGTAAGACGACACCAAGGGCCGGCGGCATTCCAAAGCAGGTGGGAGTAGCCATCAGAATCACGTCCGACTCTTTCATGACTGACAGAACTCGATCAATCCCGTCGCCGTGGTATCCGGACGTTTGATAACACTGCTCACACCCCAGACAGTCGATACGTTGATCGGCCAGACGCACCTGTTCCACGACCTTCATCCGCCGATCCCTCTCGAGCGAGCGAAGAACTTCAACAAGCATCCGCCCTGAGTTACTAGACGCGCGTGGGCTGCAGTCTATTCCAATGATGGTCGTCGATTTATCCATTTGAGTATCCCTCATAAGGCGTGACAGCTCTATACCGAATGCCACGGGGCGAATTTTTGAGAAATGGAAGTCGGCGCAATTATTCTTCGAACACTTCAAAGAAAAGATCAATATGAAGTACGATCCAGAAATTGAGGACTGCGACAGGTTAAGGCTGGTTCTAAAAGTGGACTGTGAAGGACTGCGTCTCACTGTCCGCATCTGGCCAAAAGCGGCGAATTGAAAGTTCGAGTTTTTCGCCTGCAATTGCTGCGAAAGCAGACAAAGCAAAGTCTGAGTCACCTACGCGCTCTTGAAACTCAAACTACCCCACTCCCAAGCGCACACAGCGCTTGCCTTCCCGGCCCATTTCCGCCATACACCCACCAACTTCACCACCCAGCCGGGGGCTGAACGGAAGGTCTGGCTTGCCAGATAGGGTTTTAAATCCCGTCTTCCCGTGTCTCCGCTCTTTCGTTTGACCGGTCTTTCGAACCTTTCTCTGCGGTTCGATAGAGGCTCTGCGCTGGATGCAAAAAGTTATGAATTGAAACAGAAAGGTCTCCAAACATGGCTCTATATGAGCACGTATTTTTGGTTCGCCAGGACGCAACAATCGCACAGGTTGAAGCGCTGATCGAACAAATGAAGGGCATTATCACCGCTGGTGGTGGCTCGATTGATAAGGTTGAAAGCTGGGGCATTAAGTCCATCACTTTCCGTATCAAGAAGAACCGTAAAGCCCATTACACATTGGTCAATATCAATGCGCCCCATGCAGCTGTTGCTGAAATGGAACGCCAAATGACATTGAGCGAAGATGTTATACGCTTCATGACCGTATCGGTTGAAGAGCATGAAACCGCTCCGTCAGCAATGCTCCGTCGTCGCGAAGATCGCGAAGAGCGTGGCTTTGGTGATGATCGCGGCTTTGGCGGCGGCGGTGGTGGATTTGGTGGCGGCGGTGGCTTCGGCGGCGGCGGTCGTGGCGGTCCTGGCGGCGGCGGTGGTCGTGGTCGTCGTCCTGAAGCAGATGCTGGTGAGGTGCTCTAATGTCTACAGAACAAGGCGCTCGTCGCCCATTTTTCCGTCGTCGCAAATCTTGCCCGTTCACCGGTGAAGGTGCGCCAAAGATTGATTACAAGGATGTTCGTTTGCTTCAGCGTTATATTTCAGAACGCGGCAAGATCATTCCAGCCCGCATCACATCCGTATGCGCCAAGAAGCAACGCGAATTGGCGAAAGCCATCAAGCGCTCGCGCTTCCTCGGCCTCATGCCATATGTCTTGCAATAAGGAATAAGATAACATGGAAATTATTCTTCTTGAACGCGTGGCCAAGCTTGGCCACATGGGCGAAGTCCTCAAGGTAAAAGATGGTTACGCCCGTAACTTCCTTTTGCCAAATGGCAAAGCCCTTCGCGCCTCAGCCGCTAACCGCGCCAAATTTGAGCGTGACCGCGTTGGCCTTGAAGCCAAAAACGCTGAAACCCGCGGCTCCGCGTCCGATGAGTCAGCCAAGATTGATGGTCAAAACTATGTGATCATTCGTCAAGCTGGCGAATCTGGTCAACTCTTTGGTTCCGTATCGCCACGCGATATTGCCGACGCCGCTGCCGCCGCTTCTGGCGTTGCCGTTCACCGCAACCACGTTTTGTTGGAAATTCCAATCAAGACGATTGGTATGTACAAGGTGAACATTGCAATCCATCCGGAAGTTGTTGTGTCGGTTAACGTCAACGTAGCCCGCTCGGTTGAAGAAGCCGAAGCGCAAGCCCGTGGCGATAGCTTGAAGGGTCCAGTGTCGGATCGTGCTGAAGCACGCGCCGCTGCCGAAGCCCTGTTCGACGAAATCGGCAGTGCCGGTAACGACGAGTAAGATAGCATCCGTTATCCCTGCGAAAATGCGGGCTCCTCAGCATGAGGGGAGCCAGTTTTCGCCTAAGCGACGGTTTTAAAAGTGAATATCAAGGGCTGCCTTCGGGTGGCCCTTTTTTTATGAACAGCCTGTGGATAGCGGGTATAAATTGATTCAATATTCTTTGTGTCATTTGCCCCTGATAAGATCACACTCATGCAAAACGTAACATCCATTCGTGGCTCAGCCGAAGACGCTGATAGCCTTCGTAGCCCGCCGCAAAATCTTGAGGCGGAGCAAGCGCTGCTGGGCGCTATTTTGGTGAACAATGAAGCCTGCGACCGCGTCTCGTCATTCTTGACCCCGGATCATTTTTCCGAGGCCATTCACGCGCGGATTTATGAAGCGGCATCCGTGCTCATTCGCATGGGAAAACTTGCCAGCCCTGTGACACTCAAATCCTACTTTGAGAATGACGCCACCATCAAAGAAATCGGCGGCACGGCATATCTCGCGCGCCTTGCTGCATCAGCGACCACGATTATCAACGCCGAAGAATATGGTCGCACCATTTATGAGCTTGCCCAACGCCGCAAATTGATCACGGTCGGCACTGATATTGTAAACGATGCGTTCGATGCCGGCGTTGAAGATAACTCTCGAAGCCTCATTGAGCGGGCCGAACAAATTTTATACGGCCTCGCCGAAACCGGAAAATATGGCCAAGGCTTCCAGCCCTTTGGCCGTGCGGTAACCGACGCGATTGACATGGCCGCAGGTGCATATCAGCGCGATGGTGGCCTTTCTGGTATTTCTTCCGGCCTCAAGGATCTCGATGAAAAAATGGGCGGTCTTCAAGCCTCCGATCTCATTATTCTTGCGGGCCGTCCTGCCATGGGCAAAACCGCACTCTGCACCAACATCGCCTACCACATTGCCAAAGCATATAAGTCCGAACACCAAACCGATGGCACGGTGAAGGTAACAGACGGCGGCGTTGTGGCATTCTTCTCTCTCGAAATGTCATCAGAGCAATTGGCCACGCGTATCATTGCCGAGCAATCCGGCATTTCATCAGAGCGCATCCGGCGCGGCAAAATCACTGAAGATGAGTTCCAGCGCTTGGTCGAAGTGAGCCAAGAACTGCAATCACTTCCTCTCTATATTGACTCAACAGGCGGCCTAACCATTGCTCAACTTGCGGCCCGCGCCAGACGCTTGAAACGCCAGCGCGGATTAGGTCTTGTCGTCGTCGATTACCTCCAATTGCTCGCAGGTTCATCGCGCAAAGCCGCCGAAGGCCGCGTCCAAGAAGTGACCGAAATTACTGTTGGTTTGAAAGCCTTAGCCAAAGAACTTAATGTTCCAGTTTTAGCGCTTTCGCAGCTCTCCCGCCAAGTTGAAAACCGCGATGACAAGCGCCCACAATTGGCCGACCTTCGTGAATCAGGTTCGATCGAGCAAGACGCCGACGTCGTCATGTTTATCTACCGCGAAGAATATTACCTCGCCCGCAAAGAACCAAAACCAGGCTCCACCGAGCACCACGAATGGCAAGAACAAATGGACAAAGTGAATGGCGTGGCCGAAGTCATCATCGGTAAACAGCGGCATGGCCCGACCGGTATTGTCGAACTACAATTCGAAGCCGCCCTGACTAAATTCCAAAACCTCGTCCGCAGCGATTATCTGCCTGAGCAGTTTTCGTGAGTTCATGAATGCGGCTTAAAATGGGCTGTTTTCATTAAAAATTCTTAATAATTTTGAGACAGTTAATCGTGGTCTGATCGCAAAATCGTGCCGTAACCTCTTGCATCTCTGGCCAATCCGGCATGGGAAAGTAAAGAGGAAGTCCATTATGAAACTGTTGAAAATTTCTGCCGCCGCGATTGTGCTTGCATTCACCGTAACAACTGCCAACGCTGCAAACATTGTCGAAGTTGCGGCCTCCACTGGGAAGTTCAATACCCTCATCGCCGCTGCCAAGGCCGCAGGCCTTGTTCCAGCATTAACCAGCAAAGGCCCAATCACCGTTTTCGCACCGACCGATGCCGCCTTCGCAAAGCTTCCAGAAGGCACAGTAGAAGCGCTATTATTGCCGAAGAACAAGCATAAGCTAGCTGCTATTTTGAAGTATCATGTCGTTGCTGGTGCGATCTACGCCAAGGACGTGCCAACCAAGGCAACCCACGTCAAAACTTTAAAGCGTGGCGGAGACACAACCATTCGCGCCGTACGCTCTAATGGTCGCGTCCACATTGACAATGCCCGCGTTACGACTGCAAACGTAAAAGCCAGCAATGGGGTCATTCACATCATCAACAAAGTTCTGATCCCGTCTTCGTAATTTGTTCAATTTCTAAAACGAAAAAGGGGAGCGCGTGCTCCCCTTAATCTATTGCCACAGCTCAGACCTTAACAACCGCATCAATGTTAGACCGCAAAGCCGGATCGAGTTGCAAAGCGCGCGCTAGATTATTGAGGTAAGTAATTTCGGTTGGCGTATCTGGTTGAATAGCCAATACACTCGCAGTGTAGATTTCTGCGGCCAACTCAGGCGTTGGCGCCATTGCCGCTAAATCAGGAATGCTCAGCGGACGACGAAACTGATCCATCAAAAACGCTTTTTCTTCATTTGGCAAATCGTCTTCATCAAACTTGGCGAAAATCTTTTCTTGTTCTGCCGCATCAATATGCCCATCCGATTTCGCGGCTGCAATCATCGCTGACAATATCATCAAGCTAGATTTATTTTGTTCGACAGGATTTGTTGGCAAAAACACTGCTTCTGATGATGGACCTGATACCGCTGAGCCTTGCTTTGCCTGCCATGTTTGCCAAGCTTGAAAGGCGAGTGTTCCAACTGCCGCCATGCCACCGAGTTGTGCCACCGGACCTGCAATCTTGCGCACAGACTTTGAACCTAACAGCAATCCGGCCAAACCGCCGACAGCGGCACCTGTAACATGGTCAGAAGAAACCCCGCCAAAACCTTTGTGTCCAGCAGCAGGCGTATCTGCCGATTGGCCACCCAAACTATTGGCCTTCGAGGCGACACCACTCAGCACCTGTTGCAGCAATTTTTGTGCATCGAACATTGATATTCTCCTCTAAAAAATCGCTGGATTTAGCAATTCACGAGAGTGACATGGGAATGCTGAAGCCATTCGGCAAGCCTTCAAATGTTAAAGATTTTTCATCTTCTAACGAGACAATCTTGCGTCTCTCGCCCAAAGCCCTTAAAGCCCCAGCCATGGAAAATCCTTCCCATATTGCTGAGGCTTTGGCTGGCGCTGTTTTGTCAATTGATCTTGCCGCGTTGCAATCAAACTGGCGCAGCTTATCGGCTGCAACGGGCGGCATAGAATGCGGCGCTGCCATAAAGGGGAATGCCTATGGTTTAGGCGTTGAACCAGTTTCCAAAGCACTGTGGCAAGCGGGCTGTAAAACCTATTTCGTGGCAAGGCCCATGGAAGGGGCCGAACTACGGACATTACTTCCTGACGCGATCATCTACGTCCTTGATGGCCTTTTTCCGGGCCAAGCAGAATTCTATGCTATTCATAATCTGCGCCCTGCACTTATTTCGATTGAAGAGGCCCTCGAATGGGCTGCCTTCAGCAATGTCTATGGTCGCCAATTACCTTGTGCAATCCATGTCGATACCGGCATTAATCGCCTCGGCATGACCGTCCAAGAATTCATTGCGACACTTACAAAGCGCGAATTAAACATCGTACTCTTAATGAGCCATTTGGCTTGCGCTGATGACCCCCTGCATGCATTGAACGCTCAACAAGCCAATAGCTTTGCCAGCATTCGGAAAATGCTCCCAGACGTGCCAGCGAGCCTCGCAAATTCCAGCGGTATTTATTTGGGACCAGACTATCTCAATGATTTGGTCCGCGCAGGAATTGCCCTTTATGGCGGCAACCCCCTGCCCGGCCAAGTCAACCCGATGAAGGCCGTAGCAACGCTTGAGGGGACAGTTTTGCAAGTCCGTAACATCAACCCCGGCGAAACCATCGGCTACAGCGCGACATGGACAGCGACAAAACCGAGCCGCATCGCCATTCTTGGTGCTGGCTACAAAGACGGTATCCCACGTTCACTCAGCTCAAAATCCAATATGGGTCCGGCACAAGTTTTTCTCAATGGTCAGCGTTGCCCTATTGTAGGTCGCGTTTCGATGGACATGATGGCTATTGATATTTCTGGCTTACCGGAAGGGTCTGTGGCCCGCGGTGCACGCGCGGAAATCTTTGGGCCAAATATCCCAATTGATGAAGTGGCTGCTTGGGCTGGCACGATTTCATATGAACTTCTCACCCGTTTGGGAAGTCGCTATGCCCGGCTATACTCTTCGTAACGAATCAAAGGTCAGCACTTGAATTTTCTAAGCTCTATCGGTCGAATATTCTTAGCGCTGCTGGCGGAGGTTGGTCGCGTCGCATTGTTTTTGAAAGACGCAATTGTTCAAGGTCTAACACCCCGCGTTTATTTCAATCAAATTGCGTCCCAACTTTTTCGTATCGGTTATTCGTCTCTTCCCGTTGTTGGCCTGACTGCATTTTTCACCGGCGGCGCATTGGCGTTGCAAATCTATTTGGGCTCATCGCGCTTTAACGCTGAAAGCTTGGTTGCATCGATTGTGGCGCTTGGCATTACCCGCGAACTGGGGCCAGTATTGGCAGGGCTCATGGTGGCGGGCCGCGTTGGCGCATCGATTGCAGCCGAACTTGGCACCATGCGCGTGACCGAGCAGATTGACGCGTTGGTTACACTTTCCACAAACCCATTCAAATATCTTGTCGGCCCTCGGCTCATCGCTGCCGTTGTTTCTCTGCCGATCCTTGTGGCGATAGGCGATACCATCGGCATTATGGGCGGCTATATCGTGGCCACGAAATCCCTCGGCCTCAATGGTGCGGCCTATCTTAAAAACACGGCGGATTTTCTTGAACCAGGCGATGTTACATCAGGCCTCATCAAAGCGGCGGTATTCGGTTTCATCATCGCCATTATGGGCTGCTATCACGGGTTTAATTCTAAAGGCGGCGCACAAGGTGTGGGCCGTGCTACGACCAATGCTGTGGTGTCATCCGCAATATTAATACTGGCGGCAAACTTCTTGCTGACCTCACTATTGTTTAGCTCATGACCCACATTAAGCTCGAAAATCTCTCGAAATCATTTGGTCCAAAAACTGTGCTCAATGGTTTGAACTTGGTAGCGAACAAGGGGAAATCTTTAGTCGTTATCGGCGGCTCTGGTTCAGGAAAATCCGTGATGCTGAAATGCATCTTGGGAATCATTTCGCCAGACGCTGGTGGCATTCTGCTGGATGGCCAATCGATCATGGGTTTGAAGGGCAAAGCCCGCGATGAATATCTCACAAAATTCGGCATGCTTTTCCAAGGTGCAGCCCTTTTTGACTCGCTTACTGTTTGGGAAAATGTGGGCTTTGGATTAATCCAAGGCCGAAACATGGCCCGCGCAAAAGCCAAAGAAATCGCTATAGAAAAATTAGCGCTTGTGGGCCTTGGTTCTGAAGTCGCCTATCTGTCGCCAGCTGAACTATCCGGCGGCATGCAAAAGCGGGTGGGACTTGCCCGCGCGATTGCCGCTGATCCAGAAATTATCTTCTTTGATGAACCCACCACTGGCCTTGATCCAATTATGGCTGATGTCATCAATAATCTCATCGTCGATTGCGTGAAGCGCCTCGGTGCGACCGCCATTTCCATCACGCATGATATGGCCTCAGCCCGCAAAATCGCTGACGACATTGCCATGATTTACAAAGGCCAAATCATTTGGCACGGAGCAGCTTCTTTGATTGATAGCTCCGGCAACGCCCATGTTGACCAATTCATAAATGGCAGAGCTGATGGTCCCATTCAAATGGACGTACTAAAGCAATAAAAAAAGGCCGCTGTTGAAGGCGGCCTTTTCCATGAGATGAGCAAATCGCAAACATCTCGAAAATAAATCGTTAGGCAGAAACCCCTGCCAAATTCACGATTTCGATCGATCCTTTTGCAATTGCTGTGAACTCATTAGACATAGGATCACCTCCTTTCGTTGTTGACAATAGCGACATGCTGCACCCTTGCGATTACATTGGCAAGAGGGCAACTTGGTCGCAGTCCGTAGATGAGAGAATCCCATGCCACACGCCGATATTCTGATCACCAATGCCCGCGTTATCACGATGAACAATGCGCAGCCTTTTGCAGAAGCAGTAGCGCTGAAAAGCAATCGGATCATGGCCGTAGGTTCGATAGCTGACCTGCAATCCACGCGCGGAAAATCAACCCGCGTTATTGATG
>JAYUOP010000094.1:0-4040 GCA_043760745.1 Hyphomicrobiales bacterium | reverse complement strand
AAGATGTTTTCCATTTTCATGGCTTCAACTACTGCCAGCGCGTCTCCAGCTTTCATTTCCTGCCCTTCGACGGCCGAAATGGACACCACCAATCCCGGCATCGGGCAAAGCAATTTTTTAGAAGTATCAGCTGGGATTTTCTTGAGCATAAGCCGCACGAGTTCAGCTTCGCGCGCGGTATAAACATGGGTTTCAAGAGTAATGCCGCGATAGTTTAGAATGTAACCATTGGGGATCCGGCGCACTTGCATCGTAATCGGATGGCCGTTGAAAATCGTTTTTACAATTGGTTGACCCGGTGCCCAATCCAAGTTTTGAACCGCAAATATAATGTCGGCAGTCACCTGCGATTTGTGCCACGTGTCACCAAGTTTCACTTCGCGCGTGCGGCTGAAGTGAACAGCTCGGCCCTTCATTTGCGGGGTTATCTGGCGTTTGCGTTGGTTTTCAAAATGATCAAGAAGTATCGCGACATGAACGAATTTCGCCGCGAGATCATCCGTTAACGGATTACCTTTGAATCCTTCGGGGAATTCTTCGGCAATGAAGCCAGTCGATAAATTCCCGGATTGCCAACGTGGGTTTTCCATGATGGCGGAAACAAACGGTATATTGTGCTGAATGCCTTCAATGTAAAATTCATCAAGCGCGTCGCTCATCGCCGAAATTGCCGCACTCCGGGTCGGCGCGTGGGTGCAAAGTTTGGCAATCATGGGGTCGTAATAAATCGAAATCTCACCACCCTCGAACACCCCAGTATCATTGCGAACAGTAATGCCGTTTGCAATACGCTCCGTAGGCGGACGGTATTTTACGAGCCTTCCGGTTGACGGTAGAAAATTGCGATATGGATCTTCGGCATAAACGCGAGACTCGATAGCCCAACCATTTAGCTTCACATCGTCTTGTTGGATTTTGAGCTTTTCACCATAAGCCACGCGGATCATTTGCTCAACTAGATCTATGCCGGTGATCAGCTCGGTTACCGGATGTTCGACTTGCAGGCGCGTGTTCATTTCCAAGAAAAAGAAAGACTTGTCTTGTCCCGCTACAAATTCAACTGTTCCGGCGCTATCATAATTCACTGCTTTGGCGAGGGCCACGGCTTGCTCGCCCATTTTCTTTCGCGTGGCCTCATCCAGCAATGGCGATGGCGCTTCTTCAACAACTTTTTGATTGCGGCGCTGGATGGAACATTCGCGTTCGCCGAGATAAATCACATTGCCATGCTTATCGCCAAGCAATTGAGTTTCGATGTGGCGCGGATTGACGATGAATTTTTCGATGAAAAGGCGATCATCCCCGAATGATGATTTTGCTTCGGATTTGGCGCGGGCAAAACCATCGTGAACTTCGGCAGCATTATGAGCAATGCGCATGCCTTTGCCGCCGCCGCCGGCCGACGCTTTAATCATCACCGGAAAGCCAATGCCGTTAGCGATAATGACAGCTTCTTCGGGTGTTTCGATGATGCCCATGTGCCCGGGAACCGTAGAAACACCTGCCGCTAATGCTGCTTTCTTGGACTCAATTTTGTCGCCCATAGCGTCAATTGCGCCGGGGTTAGGACCGATGAAAACAATGCCTTGTTCGGCTAATGCTCGTGGGAATGCCGACCGTTCAGAGAGAAAACCATAACCGGGGTGCACAGCTTCAGCACCCGTTGCCTTGCAAGCCGCAATGATTTTTTCGATAACGAGGTAAGATTGGGAAGCAGTGGCCGGGCCAATGTGATATTTTTCGTCAGCCATTTCCACATGCATCGCGCGGGCATCAGCGTCAGAATAAACCGCCACCGTTTTGATGCCCATAGCACGCGCCGTTTTGATAACCCGGCAAGCAATTTCGCCACGGTTCGCAATCAGAATTTTTTTGAACATTCGTCCCTACAATGTTTTTTCAACACTGTAACAAGCCGGCGCACGCGGGGCAACTGCACACTTTGTATTAGAAATCCCGGTTTTCAACAAAGAACCCATAAAGACTGGTCAGCAAAGTTACGCCGAAAATGGTGGCGACCCAATTGACCATGACTTGGATGGCGATAGAGATTGAAAGACCTATGACGCCAAAATTGGTGAAGATGAGGGCGCTGAGAAACAAAAGAAGACCAGCGATCAACATCATTGCGACCATGAGGCCGACTAATCCCAAAATGCGCCATTCGTTTCCAGCGGAATCGGCCCAAGCATTTTTCATTTTGTAGTCGTTTCGCCCTAGCGCAACAGCGGGTAGTTTAATTCCCATGCGATAAAAAGCAATAATGCCGTAAGTAACCAACGCTATAACGCAAGCGGTATAGAAAATAATGCCAATAGCTTGACCAAGCAACATTACCAATGCGGCTGTAATTAACGTAATCACAATACTCACCAATAAGAAAGCGCCCGCCACAATCAAAGCAATGAGAAGGGCATTCCCAATGTAACGCCAAGTCAATTCATCAATGCGAAACCGAGCCCAACCTTGCGGCACTTCGTCGAGCAAAACATAACGATGCCAGTTGACCGCAATTGACGAATAAGAAATCAAACTCACAATGAACAAAGGAGTTGAAACAATAAAAACCTTGGCCACCAACGCTGGGTCTGGATTAGTCCCTGGCGCAATTTGCAAACCATTAAACAACATATACAAAGTCGTTATAATGTTAATCGGCAATAGCAATACTATCCACGGCCAACTGATATGGAATGCGAAACCAAGGTTATCGGTAGTTGATTTCAGAGCATGAAAAAGCGCACTAAACACGGGGAGTTGACGCATAAATTTGCCTTGTGATTTGGATATGGAATTTGCACTATATTGCCGAACGCAGATTGAAACGCAAACAGTGAACAACTACTGACAAATGCCGCCAGATCGTTTTTTGAGCGTAAAGCTTTTCATGTCATTTTCTGGGTTTGCACTTTTGCCATCTTCTTCATCACCAAAGCGCATGTCGACAATGTTGGTAATCCGCACACCGCCCCTGATTTCATCCACCACAAAAACCCCGCCATCGGCTTCGATGCCGCAGGTTGCTTTCTTTCCTTTGGTTTGGCAAATGGCAACACCTTCTAACCATTCATCGCTTTTCCGAAACTTGGCAAAAATTTTGTCTTGGCGTTCCGGATCGTCATTCGCAAATTGCCCGATTTGCAATCGCATCGCTGTGATTAATTGTTTGGGATGGCGGCCAAGTTCACCAGCGTTATAAATCCGCTCATAGCAGCCAGAAATTTTAGCCAAACTTGGTGTGGCCGACATGAAAACGCATATCATCGACAGGGTTGAAAATACAGCGCGCATGATGTTGGCCTCCTCACATTGAGACCACAACCTACACCAGTCTATTCAAAAATCATATCCGCAAAGGTGATTGTTATTGCTGTAGTATTTTGCAAAGTAATGGTGCTGTCATCAAGACCAATCAGCACTTCGGTTGTGCCATTGCCAACAATGATGAAGTCATCAAAGCTATCAGATACGGTGTCGTTGAATTTCAACTTATCAAAGCCATCGACAAAATCGGTAACGATGTCTCTGCCAAAATTGTATTCGGTAAAACTGAACACATCGACGCCAGAGCCGCCCGTTAAAGTATCATTGCCGCGACCGCCATTCAATTGATCGTCACCTGCCCCACCGTTCAGAACATCGCTTCCTTTCAGGCCTTTTATGTCATCAGCGCCTATAGAACCATTCAGCAGATTGGCTTTTCTTGTACCGGTAATGCTGTTTGCAAAGCCCTTCATTTGATTGGCAGATAATACGCCGTCACTGAATTGAAAAAATTCAATGTTCGTCAAAGTATCGCTGCCATCAACGCCGCCCGAAACTTTGAATTGTTTGGTCGCAGCATCGTATGATTTCAAATAGTTCGATGAAAGCCCCACGTAAATCGCAGTATCGGTTCCTTTGCCACCATCGATGACATCGTTTCCTGCACCTGCCGTTATTTTATCGTTGCCGGAAAATCCGTTGATCTGATCGGCGTTGTTAGTGCCGATCAAGTTATTGGCTTTCTTAGTGCCGTTGATAATGTTGAGCGGCGGAGG
>JAYUOP010000093.1:0-4059 GCA_043760745.1 Hyphomicrobiales bacterium | reverse complement strand
TGTAGCCGATGAACCAAGCGTCCTTTTCTTCGTTTGAGGTTCCGGTTTTGCCAGCAACTGGCTTTCCAACCAGTTTTACTTTTTGTCCTGTGCCGCGCTCAACAACACCTTCCATCATCGACGTGATTTGATATGCCGTGTAGGGGTTCATAACTTGCTCACGAACATCTAAGAGATCAGGCTCAGTGGCGTTGACATCGAAATTCTCTAATTTGCATGCGGAGCAATCGCGTTTGTCGTGGCGCAGAATTGTTTTGCCATAACGATCCTGAATGCGGTCAATCAATGTTGCCGACACTTTTTTTCCGCCATTCGCGATAATACTATAGGCCGTGGTCATTTTCATCAGGCTGGTTTCACCAGCCCCTAAAGCCATAGCCAATTGGCGTGGCATTTTTTCATAAATGCCGAGGCGCTGGGAAAGATCAGCAATTTTGGTCATGCCAAGATCATCCGCCAAGCGAACAGTCATGACGTTCCGCGATTGTTCAATGCCACGCCGCAAGGTTGATGGACCAAAAAATTTGTTTTGATAATTTTTTGGTTTCCAAACATCGCCATTTTGCAATTTATACTCAACTGGCGCATCGAGAATCACGGATGACGGGGTATAGCCATTGTCAAGCGCTGCAGCGTAGACAATTGGTTTAAAAGAAGAGCCGGGTTGGCGTTGCGCTTGGACAGCACGGTTAAACTGGCTGTTGCCATAAGAAAAACCGCCGACCATAGCGAGCACGCGGCCGGTATGCGGATCCATTGCCACGAGCGCACCTTCAACGTCTGGCATTTGGACGAGATGCCATTCGCCTTCAACATTGCCGGGTGCCACATAAATAATGTCGCCAGGCGTGAGCACTTCGCCAGCTCTGGTAATTTTTTCACCAAGCTCGACACCATCTTTGAACTTGCGCGCCCAAGTCAAGAATTTCAGTGGAATGGTCGCGGTATCACGGGCCTCTTCAGGTTCGCCGTTTTGCATTAATTTAGGTTGCAGGCCGATTGTGGCCGCTTCGTCAGTGACTTCCAACACCAAGGCCAAGCGCCAAGGCGTAACGTCAGCGGGCGCACGCGGTTTTTCGATTAACTTGCCCCAATCGCCACCTTCCATTTCAACCTGTTTTACTGCGCCGCGATAACCGCGCTTGCGATCAAAACCAATGAGACCACGAGCCAAAGCTTGGCGTGCATAGATCTGCAGCTTAGGATCGAGCGTGGTGCGCACGGATAAGCCGCCCTTATCCAATTTTTCTTTGCCATAAATCTGGACCAGCTCGCGGCGCACTTCTTCAGTAAAGGATTCAGCTGCAAATAGTTGCGCGCCAAAAGGCCGGGGATTTACTTTCAATGGTTTGGCTTTGGCTTCGTCGTATTCCGCCTTCGTAATGTAATCGTTTTCTTGCATTTGTAGCAAAACCCAATTGCGACGATCAGTGGCGCGTTGGGTGTGTTTAAACGGATGATAATTGTTTGGCCCCTTTGGCAGTGCTGCCAAGTACGCCATTTCTTCAATCGACAATTCGTTCAACGATTTGCCGAAATAATTCAGCGAAGCAGCCGCGATGCCATAAGAGTTGAGACCGAGAAAAATCTCGTTAAGATAAAGCTCAAGTATTTGATCTTTGGAAAATGCGGTTTCGATGCGCTGAACAATGAGCGCTTCTTTGAGTTTGCGGGTAACAGTACGCTCATCACCCAAAAGAAAGTTTTTTGCAACTTGCTGTGTGATGGTAGACGCCCCAACGATTTGGCCTTTGCCAGTAATTTTTACAGTGACATAGCGGAGACCCGCTGCTGCAATGCCGCGCCAGTCTAAGCCTGCATGCTGGTAAAAGGTTTTATCTTCGGCGGCCAGATAGGCTTCGATCAGTTTTTTGGGGACAGCATTGATCGGCACAAACAAGCGCCGCTCAGAAGCAAACTCCGCCAACAAGGAGCCATCAGCGGCGTGCATGCGGGTCATGACGGGTGGCTCATAAGACGCGAGCTGTTTATAGTCAGGCAGGTCTTTTGAGACCTCCCATATAATGTAAACAGCTGTGCCGGCTAGCCCTAAAAATAGGATGAACCCTGCCGTGAAAAACCAACCTAATAATCGTAACATTCTATTTTTTGCCCTGCCTGCCGCCCCGACGGAACCAAGTGTATTGGCTCCGGTTAGCACAGCTTGTGCCGAGGAAACACCAGATTCGCTATTGCTCTAATGTGGCAAAGGAAGGGCGGAGGTTAAAAGTTGGTGGCAGCAATCTCGGTTGCAAAGTATTTGTCAATTGCAACAGCCATCGCATTTGCCACTTTTTGCCGCCATGCGGGCGAAGTCAACAGTTTTTCATCGTCTTTGCTCGACAGATAACCCAATTCCAAAAGAACAGACGGCACATCTGGTGCTTTCAAAACGACGAAACCAGCTGAGCGCATTGGTTTTCCGGTCAAGTGGGTAACGCCTTTGAGTTCGGCCACGGCCTTCTTGGAAAAGAACATTGAGTGATTTTTCGATTCGCGCTGCACTAGGTCGATGAGAATATCGGTAATCTCTTGGCTATCGGTTTCAAGGTCAATGCCAGCAATTTTATCTGCGTCATTTTCTTTGCGGGCGAGCGCTTCGGCTTCATGGTCGGAGGCTTTGTCAGACAAAGTGTAAAGTGTTGCCCCGCGGGCCATCGGTCCGCTTACAGTATCAGCATGAATTGCAATGAACAAATCAGCTTTACGATCACGCGCGATTTTAACGCGATTGCCAAGTGAAATAAATTTATCGTCTTCGCGCGTCATAACAACGGTATAGCGATCGGATTTTTCGAGAATTTTCCGCAATGCATGAGCAAAGGCAAGAACGACTTCCTTTTCTTTACTTTTCTCACCGCCAATAGCGCCGGGGTCAATGCCACCATGGCCGGGATCGAGCACAACGACCAACTTGCCGTTTTTAGCAACAGGAATTGTTTTTGGAGCTTCGGGTGCGGGCGTTTCGTCGACCGTCAAGGAAGCTATGGTTGGTTCTGGCGCAGTTTCAACGGGAACAGCGGCAATCAAGGCATCAGGATTGTCTTTGGCAAACGTTTTGTTAAACGCCACTTCGGAAGTTTGCATAATGTCGACAACGATGCGCGCTGGTTTGCCATCTTTGGCTTCAACGAGATAAGACTTCTCAATTAAAACAGGACCGTTGGTATCAATGACAATGCGTGACTTACCCTGCTCAACTTCGCCATAGCGATATTCTTTGACGAGGCCGCGTACTTTTTGACCGCTGCCGGGCACGAGATCAAATGTAATTTGCGGAAGATCAATGATAACGCGGTAAGGGTCCGGCAAAACATAAACAGAATAACTAACAGCTTGCGATACATCGGCGATAAAACGCGTTTTGCTGTCGTCGCCGGTTACCCGCGCTGCAATTGCAGTCACATCTTTGGCATAGACCTGCAGAACCTGAGATGCAAAAATCAGGCTTGCCACGCACAAGATGCGGGCGCAGTTTTTAAGCCAATTCTGTGATGCAAAAGCAGTCAAATCTCAGGTTCCAAAGGTTTCAGGACTTAAACCTAACGGTTCATAGTTAACCGGGAGTAAGCGCGCCGAAGGTTTTTCAAAATGCAACCTCAGCGATAGACTACATATGGTCACGTGTTGAAAAATGTGATCGCACTTGCTTTTCTGGTGGCAGCGCCCTAGACAGAACAGGTCTTTTCGATGGACTCAGGTCATTTGCGACCATAGTTTCGTCAAAAGCGATAGTTTTCGCTAAGGATTTGGTTCCGGGAACCCCTACAGGTTCGCCAATTGCTTGCGACGGCAAGAACTCTACCGAGGGTTCTTGAGGGCTTTGTTGGAATGGTTCCACAAAGCAGTAATGAGTTTAACCGTCAAAACTTTTTTGGTTTTGATACAAAATTTAATGTGGGACATGGTTCAGGCCGCCGCAAATAATCCGTCAGATGCTGGAATTTCAGCGCTAAATCTGCTGATTCATGTGATGTCGAAACTGAATTTACATGCGCCCCGTATAGGCAAATTGGCCTGTTTGGACTTTAGGCATTTCATCACCGGAGATGAAAGACA
>JAYUOP010000092.1:0-10525 GCA_043760745.1 Hyphomicrobiales bacterium | reverse complement strand
ATTCCATTTTGCCATAATGGCTGCCCGGTCAATAACCAAATTCCGGATTGGAATGATTTGGTTTACAATAACAATTGGGAAGAAGCTTCGCGCAATCTGCATTCCACCAATAACTTCCCCGAGTTCACAGGCCGTGTGTGCCCGGCTCCCTGCGAAGCATCGTGCACGCTCAACATTGAAGATAACCCCGTCACCATTAAATCCATCGAATGCGCCATTGTTGATAAGGCATGGGAAAATGGTTGGGTGAAGCCTGAAATCAATTCCGAAAAAACCGGCAAGAAAGTAGCCATCGTTGGCGGCGGTCCAGCCGGATTAGCCGCCGCCCAGCAGCTGGCGCGCGCCGGGCACAATGTGCACCTCTTCGAAAAAAACGCCAAAGTCGGCGGACTTCTGCGTTATGGCATTCCTGATTTCAAAATGGAAAAACATTTGATTGACCGTAGGGTTTCGCAAATGGAAGAAGAAGGTGTGACCTTCCATTATGGAGCACACATTGGCGTGACCCAAGATGCCAAGCAATTGGTGGATAGTTTTGATGCGGTCTTGCTGACGGGTGGTTCTGAAACCTCGCGTGATCTTGCCGTGCCCGGCCGCGATCTCAAAGGTGTGCACTACGCCATGCAGTTTTTGCCGCAACAAAACCGCCGCAACGCAAAAGAATCTCCCCTCGACAATCACCCGATTTCTGCTGCTGGCAAGCACGTCGTGGTGATTGGTGGTGGTGATACGGGCTCTGATTGTATCGGCACGTCTATCCGTCAAGGCGCACTATCTGTAACACAGCTCGAAGTCATGCCGATGCCGCCCGAAAAAGAAAACAAGGCGATGTCTTGGCCCAACTGGCCTCTAAAAATGCGCACGTCTTCCAGCCACCAAGAAGGTGCTGATCGTGATTTCTCGGTTTCCACTACCGCTTTTGAGGGCGAAGATGGCACCGTGAAAAGACTAAAATGCGTACGTGTCGATGGCAAGATGCAACCGGTTGGCGGATCAGAATTTGATCTCAGAGCCGATCTCGTTTTGCTCGCTATGGGCTTTGTGCATCCCGTTCAAGAGGGTCTACTCAAGAATCTTGGTGTGAAGCTGGATGGTCGCGGCAACATTGAAGCTAACGTGTTGAACTACAAATCCAGCCGGGAAAAAGTGTTTGCGGCAGGCGACATGCGCCGTGGTCAATCACTGGTGGTTTGGGCTATCCGCGAGGGCAGGCAAGCGGCCCGCTCAGTTGATGAGTATTTGATGGGTGAAACCAGCCTACCGCGCTAAGGCGAAGGTGTTACCGAAAAATCATCAAACCGACCAACGGGTGCAACATCTGCTTCGCCGCGCGCGAATAGTTTTTCGGCGGCACTTCCCGGTATGACTGAAACATTGAGCGCATTGACTGCAGCGGCGACTTTGCTTTGCCTTGGCTTATCAGGTTCAATAATGGCGGCTGCCGTTACCCGTGGCTCAAAAATCTGTGGGCTGCCGTCGATACCCGCTTGACCAAATGACGGCACTGACGCTGCCTCAGGAGCAATCGTGACTTCAGGATTTTGGGGCGGCAGTTCTGCAATAACGACAGCCGGAGAAACCGGCTCGTCAACTGCGGCAATTGCAGGGGCCGCTCCTGATTTCATAGTATCAATTGCGGTCATGACGAGCTGACCAAGCCGATTGTTCCCCGACTTCATAAACTTCACGCCATCACTTTCGCGTAGCTTTCGAATTGCACCTATTTCATCAGGACCGCGATCAGCATAAGTACCATCCGGATTTAAAAAATTAGCACGGATATCAATGAATTTTATATTCTTGGCTTCGACCCGATCTTTTTGGATAGCGTAAAGTGCGGTCATGTCGGCGTCATAAAGCGCTGATCCCATTGGCGGCAAACTCACCCAAAACACATCGACATTTTGCACCTGCAAAACATCTATCAAATTATCCATCCGCGCTTGATAGGCTTTGATCCAATCTGGGGTATTAAAAACGTAACGAAAATTGCCATCGCGAATACTTTGACGATCATTGCTGCCGAGGAAAACCACAACCGCATTAAACTCTTTGTCTTCCATAATTTTTGGCAAGGCGGCGGCCCAATCATAAACTTCAGGCCGCGCAATACCGGAAGATTCGTTGAAGCGATTGACGATCTGAATTTGTGGGGAGGCAACGCTCATGCGCGTCATGCCAGCGCCCATGCCACCCGCAAGCCCATCACCAATTACGAGAATGCGATAGTTTTCACCCTCTTCAGCTGTCACAATACTGGGCACTGAAACCGATGCCACAGGCGGGCTGGCTTCTGATCCCATAATGGGTGCTTCTTGCGCCAATGCTGCCGCACTGCCCCAAAACACCATCAATCCAATTGCTAAAAATCGTATCATTATTGAAAACTAGCTAGCCTTGCGCAATTGCTCAAGTAATTTCCGCGAAGGCTGACCATCCATCGCCAAGCCCTGTTGTTTCTGAAATCCAATAACGGCTTCATAGGTGCGCGCTCCTAAACGGCCATCAGAGCCGCCCGTGTTAAAACCAAGCGCCGTCAGCCGCTTCTGCACTTCAACCCGCTCGGCAAATTCAAGATCAATCACCACATCCGGCCACGCCGCAACAATGCCACCTTTGCCGCTGATCCGGTCACCCAAATGGCCAACTGCGAGTGCATATGAGTGTGACTGATTGTAAGCCATGATCGCCATGAAATTGCGTGTGACCAAGAATGCTGGACCATTGATGCCTTGAGGTATCATTACGAAAGCCTCCGCTTGGCCCGCACCAAATTTATTGCCTGTCGCAGGTTTCAAACCAAGCTTGGCCCATTGCGCAACGGGACGCCATTTGGAGCGTCCAATCAAGCCTTTGTCAAAGCCTTTTGGCAAGGTGACTTCCCAGCCCCAAGGCCTGTCATTCTGCCAACCAGACTTCGCCAAATAATTTGCAGTTGACGCTAACGCATCTTCTTTTGAACCCCAAATATCGCGCTTGCCGTCGCCCGTCCAGTCCACGGCGTAAGCCAAATAAGACGACGGAATAAATTGCGTATGCCCCATGGCCGCGGCCCATGAGCCGGTGAAATTATCTGGACTCCGCAAGCCCTTGTCCAAAATTTTAAACGCCGAAATCAATTGCGTTCGGGCATAGTCTTTCTTGCGTCCCGCATAAATCAGGGTAGCCAGCGAACGCATCACTTTCATCGAGCCCTTATCTTTACCGAAGTTTGACTCCATGCCCCAAATACCAAGCAGGATATGGCGATCAACGCCGTATTTGCGCTCAATCGCAGCCAACAATTCAGTATCAGCAGTATTGTTAGTTTGGCCTGAATCAATGCGGATGGGGGTCACAGCTTTGGCCAAATAGGCTGATGTGGTCGACGTAAATTCCGGTTGGGTTTGCGCCAACTTTAGAACGGTAGCGTCAGGCTCGGTAATTCCTGCAAATGCACGATCAAACAAATCACGCGAAATGCCAGCGGCTTTCACTTGCGGCCAAAGGGACTGCACAAAGCTTTCAAACTTTGCGTCGGCTTTTGCCGATACTGCACTCAGCATTAAAGCGGCCACCAAAGCCAATCCAAATTTTTTCATGCCGCATATCTCCCTTGTGATTTTGATTCGCTTCGCGCGTCATCGCAATCTATCAGGGAGTGAGAAAAGCCGCTAATTGCGGCTGTAATCAGGCCGCGTTACGCGACGCCAAATGGCATTCCCATTTTAATGCTGAGGCAACAATAAAATCGAGATCGGCATATTTGGGCTCCCAACCCAATATTGATCGCACCCGGTCAGCGCCCGCAACAATGGCAGCCGGATCACCCGCACGGCGTGGGGAAAGCTTGGCATTCACCGGACCACCAAAGGCTTTTTCAACCGCCTTGATAACTTCAAGCACTGAATAACCTGTGCCATATCCACAATTGAATATGCCACTCTCGCCACCTTTGCGGAGATGGCGCAAAGCATCCATATGGGCAGAAATCAAATCGCTGATATGAATGTAATCGCGCAAGCATGTGCCATCTGGCGTGTCATAATCAGTGCCGAAAACATCCATTGACGCGCGCTGACCAAGGGCGGTTTGGCAAGCAACCTTGATGAGGTGTGTGGCGCGCGGGGTTGATTGACCAGAGCGGCCTTTGGGGTCTGCACCGGCCACATTGAAGTAACGCAAAGCAATATAGTTCAAGCCGTAAGCAATGTGTGAATCCCGCAGCATCCACTCTGTCATCAATTTTGATGAGCCATAGGGTGAAATCGGTGCAGGTGCCTCGGTTTCAAACACGGGTTGCGTTAATGGATTGCCGTAAACAGCAGCAGTTGATGAAAAAATGAAATTCGGAATCTTGGCGGCAACCGCACATTCCATAAGTGCGCGCGATTTCACTGTATTGTTATTGTAATATCCCAGCGGATCGCTAACCGAATCCGGCACGACAATTGATCCAGCAAAATGCACCACCGCATCAAATTTATGCGCCGCCATCACGGTACTCACAAATGCTGCGTCGCCAATATCACCACGCATGAGTTTGGCTTGTGGGGCAATTGCCCATTCAAATCCGGTGCTGAGATTATCAAGCACAACCACATCTTCACCAGCATCCACTAGCGACAAAACCATATGGCTACCGATATAACCTGCACCACCCGTGACCAAAACTGTCATAGAAATTTCTCCACCCTTAACACCACATCAATATGATGCTGGTTTAATGGTAAAAAATTTGGCAAAGGTTTACAAAGCACAGACCCATGCGCCAATGGTTAAGAGCGAGTTAAAATGATGCGTCGTCCGATTAAGAAAGCCGTTTTCCCTGTAGCAGGTTTAGGAACGAGGTTCCTGCCCGCCACCAAAGCCATGCCCAAAGAAATGCTGACCGTGGTCGATCGACCGCTCATTCAAATGGCGGTTGACGAAGCGCGCGAAGCTGGCATTGAGCATTTTGTGTTTGTAACGGGCCGCAACAAAAGCGTCATCGAAGATCACTTCGATAAACAATACGAACTTGAATCAAGCTTGCGTAAACGCGGAAAATCTAAAGAGCTTGAAACTCTTGAGCAGGATTTGCCCGGCGCTGGCCAAACCAGCTTCACCCGCCAGCAAGAGCCATTGGGTTTGGGCCATGCGATTTGGTGCGCCAGGGATATCGTCGGCGATCAGCCATTCGCAGTTTTATTGCCCGATATGGTTATGCACGCCAAGCCCGGTTGCTTGAGCCAAATGATTGAAACCTACAATGAGCGCGATGGCGGTAATATCGTAGCTGTGGAAGAGGTCGATTGGGAACAGGTCCACCGCTATGGCGTGGTGGGTGCTAAAGATTGGATCGACAATCACTTCACCATCGACCGCATGGTGGAAAAGCCAAAGCAAGCCGATGCACCATCTAACCTCATCATTTCCGGTCGTTACATTTTGCAGCCCGAAATATTTGCCGAACTTTCCGCACAGGAACCGGGTGCTGGTGGTGAAATTCAAATCACCGATGCCATGATCAGATTAATGGCCCACCAACCGTTTCATGGACTGGCGTACAAGGGTGTCACCTATGATTGCGGCGATAAGGTTGGCTTTCTTGCCGCCAACGTTGCCTATGGTTTGGAACGCGAAGATATCGGTTCTGCTTTCCGCTTAGCGCTGCAGCGCATTGTTGGCACACACGGCGGATTTGTCAGCTGGAGTGCCAACCCTGCCATGGAAGATATTCTCGAAAAATTGCGCAGCGATGCGGATGTGACGGTGATTTAAGGCCGCAGCACGATACTGGTCATGATGCGATGATCAGTCCAATCTTGGGCGTTATTATCAGCATTGAACCATGTGACATCATAGCCAGCGGTCCATGACAGATTTGGGTTCACTTGCCATTCCACGCCGAGCTTGCCCGTGGTGGTCAAATCATTGCCAAGTTCATTGGCATTGAGACTTAAATTGAGGCCAGCTGTGAGGTCAAGATTTTCACGCAAATTATGCGTGGCAGCTGCCCCTGCTGACCACGTGACGCTGCCGGAAGACGTGGGCGACGACGATTCATTGAGTGTGGTTGCGGCATTAAACAGGATCGACGTCAGTTCAGTTGGTCGCCACGTTAAATTGCCATTGAGACCGAAAGCAGAGTTTGTATCCAATGCAGCATCTTCATAACTTCGTGCCGAATAGGTGAGGCCCGCTTCGCCCACCCAAATTGGTCCGCGGTCCAAAACCACGCCTGCCGTAATCGAGCCACCATGCGAATTCCGCCGCAAGCCAGAGCGGTCTAATGCGTCATCATGAAAACGTGGATTGTAAGCAATCTCAATGAAGGGATTAATCTGCGCACCATAGGCTGATGTGCCACGAAGCCTGATACTTGGCTCCACATAATTGCGGTCAGAATTATCTTCCGCGCCACCACCAACCAGATCAACATCAGCATAAATTTGCCGCGCCAATGATATCGTTGCTTTGCCTTCTACGGGACCATAATTATGTGTGAGCGCAGCACTGGCCCCAAATGTGTGCTCACGTCTCGCACCTATTGCTGTATCCGGCACTTCGCTATCGGCTGAACTGGTCTGACTTAATTCATAGCGGGCAGTGAAGTCAGCCTTGGTGATTTTACGAATATCAAGACGATAGGCAGTTTCGAGATTGCCGCTGAGCGCATCGGTGTCTTCTTGCGTGGCAAATTTTGTGAGTTCCGCGGAAGCTGATCCCGTCCAAGCATGCCGCACCCAATCACTTTCAAAACGCAATTGCGGACGCAAACGAAGGCCAATATCAGCATTGCCATTGGCGGATTGTTGCGCATTGGTGGCGGCAACAGCACCGATTTCTAACGATGGATAAAACCGAATACCGCCATGACCCACATATTGTGCAGCGAAGGGATCAACCACTTCCACCTTTTTTTTAACAACAACCGGAGCCACGTCTTCAAAAATGGGTTGGACCACGGCTTTGGGCTTTGGCTCTTCCAACTCATCGACGGCCTCTTCGTCTACGATGCTTGGCCGCAAACCATCAGCCTCTTGCGCCACGCTCATGCCGCTGCCTGCCCAAAAACTGGCAACCACAACCCACGGCAAAAGTGAAGCAATACGAGACACAAAAACTCCTATAGCCACAACCCTAGCGAAAACATGGTTAATGATGGGTTGATAAGGAGCGCTTTCCTTTTGCGATCAAAGGCTTTATTTCGGAACCATGACAACACCAGCCATCAATTCAACTTGGATTACCGCCGCCACCAACGCCTTACGCATTGAGACCAATGGCATGGAAAACCTCACCGCCGCGATGGCCGGCCCACTGGGCGATGCTTTCTGCGAAGTCGTAGACCGCATCGCAAAGACCAAAGGCCGGATTGTGGTAACCGGTATCGGCAAAAGTGGACACGTGGCGCGAAAAATTGCGGCAACTCTGGCATCAACTGGAACGCCTGCCATGTTTGTGCATCCCGCCGAAGCCAGTCACGGCGACCTTGGCATGATCACCTCCGATGATATTGTGCTGATGCTGTCAAAATCCGGTGAATCAGCTGAGCTTAAAGACTTGCTGATTTACACGAGGCGCTTTGCCGTTACGCTCATGGTGATAACCGCGTTTCCAAAAAGCACTCTTGGCATTGAAGCCGATATTGTTTTAACGATCCCCGATGCGCCGGAAGCCTGCCCGATCGGTTTAGCGCCGACCACAGGAACACTTCTGCAGTTAGCTCTTGGCGACGCGCTCGCAGTGGTGCTGCTCGAGAATCGTGGGTTCACGGCGCGTGATTTCCGCAATTTTCATCCCGGCGGAAAATTGGGCGCAAGCCTGAAACATGTCGAGCAAATCATGCGCAAAAGAGAAGCATTGCCCCTTATTGCTAGCGATTGCCTGATGGCGGAAGCTTTGGTTACGATGACGGCCAAAAGCTTGGGCTGCCTTGGTGTGTGTGCCGCCAATGGCAAATTGATTGGCGTGATCACCGATGGCGATTTACGCCGTCATATGTCGCCTGATATTTTGGCAAAGTCCGCCCACGCCATCATGACGGGAAATCCAAAAACCATTTCGGGACAAACCTTGGCCAGTGAAGCTTTGGAAGCTTTAAACAGTGCCGCGATCACCAGCATGTTTGTGGTCGATGAAAACCACATGCCTGTTGGCCTGATCCATATTCATGATCTCCTGCGGCTTGGTGTGGCTTAAGCGGCTTCCACCACGAGCTTCATGCCCGCCCGCGCAACAATGCGCACTTTTCGACTAATGACCTGTTCTGGTCCTTCGACGTCCCATAATGTGTCGCCGACTTGCAATTGACCGCGACCATTTTCAAGCGGTTTTTCCAACATATAGACGCTTCCAACCAAGCCTTCCATGCGCTGATTGAGATGCGGTTGATCGCTTACTGGATTGCGAAAACGCTTGAGCAATGGCCAACCCGTAAGCGTCAAAATCAAAGATAATCCGGCAAACAACATCAGTTCAATTTGCCAACCAAAATCCCAAATCAGGTCCCCAAGGCCAACGAGTGCAGCGGCACAGCCTAACCAAATGAAGATAACGCCCGGCAAAGCAAGTTCCGCCATCAGCATAAGCCCAGCAGCGATCCACCAAAACCACGGACCAAAAAACGGGACAAGTTGTTCCATGTTTAACTTTACCTTTTATGTGCGCGGCGGAATACCGGGAACCGAAGTCGAATTGCGCTTGCGACCATCGCCAGATCCAGCAGATCCAGTTTGCCCGCCAAAGGCTTCGCGTGCGATTTCAGCAATACCGCCAATAGAGCCAAGAATCGACGTTGCGTCCAACGGCATCATCAGAATTTTCTGATTTGGTGATTGCGCGAGGGCTTCCAACGCCTTGATGTAATTATTGGCAACGAAGTAATTGATTGCCTGCACGTTCCCATTGGAAATCGCATTACTCACCATCTCAGTGGCTTTGGCTTCGGCTTCTGCACCACGCTCGCGCGCTTCAGCATCTTTGTATGCGGCTTCACGGCGACCTTCAGCTTGTAAGACCACAGATTGCTTTTCGCCTTCAGCTTTCAAAATTGCAGCTTGACGCAAACCTTCAGCTTCCAAAATCGAAGCCCGCTTTTCGCGCTCGGCTTTCATTTGGCGGCCCATGGATTCAACAAGATCACGCGGTGGGTTGATATCTTTGATTTCAATCCGGGTCATTTTAACACCCCAAGGCTGGGTTGCTTGATCAACTACGCCGAGCAAGCGATGATTGATTTCATCACGTTGAGACAAAAGATTATCAAGCTCCATGGAGCCCATAACGGTCCTGATATTTGTCATCGTCATATTGATGATGGCGTTTTCTAAATCATTAACTTCGTAAGTTGCTTTGGCGGCGTCCATGACTTGATAGAATGCAACACCATCTACGGTGACCATTGCGTTGTCTTTGGTAATGACTTCTTGCGATGGCACTTGAATAACCCGTTCCATCATATTCATCTTGGCACCAACGCGGTCAATGAACGGAACGATAATGCCAAGGCCCGGCGAAAGTGTGCGGATGTATTTACCAAAGCGCTCAACAGTATAGTGGTAGCCTTGCGGGACCATGCGAATGGCGCGGAGCAAATAAAACAGCACAACCGCTGCCACCACGAGAACGAAAATACTTGCACCTTCAAACATGGTCATCATCCTTCACATCGCCAAATCAATTGCTGAAATATGAGGCGCATTGCCGCAAACTACAAGACCTAATCCCGCCAGCCCTTAAGCTCTTGGCGCACCAATTTCGCAAGCATATCAATTGATCGCGCACTGTCGTTGAGACAGGGAACCACAGCGAATTCCTCGCCACCTTTTTCTTTGAAGGTTTCATCCAAACCGATTGCCAACTCTTCGAGAGTTTCGACACAATCAGAAGCAAACCCCGGCGAGATCATCAGCAGTTTTTTAACGCCTTGCGAAGGCAGGGCTTCAACGGTTTCTTGCGCATAGGGTTGCAACCACTCGCGCGGGCCAAACCGCGATTGGAAGACCACTTTCATTTGATCAGATGTATAGCCCAAACGCTCACGCAACAAACGCGCGGTTTTCATGCAATGGCAATGATAGGGATCCCCCTTGGTCAAATACTCGCGCGGCAGCCCGTGAAAAGACAACAGGATCATATCAGGCTTCCAAGCCAAGGTTTTCATATGGGCAACTAAACTATCGGCAACGGCTTCAATATGCGCAGGGTGATCGAAATACGGTGGCACCGAACGCAGTGCGGGTTGCCAGCGCCAGTCCCGCAGAGTTTCGTAAACCTTGTCCATGACGGTTGCCGTCGTTGCCGCACTATATTGCGGATAAAGTGGAAATACTAAAATCCGGTCGCATCCCTGATCTTTCAGGGCTTTCATGCGGTCAGCAATTGCCGGCTTGCCATAACGCATGGCCCAATCAACCACCAATTCATCACCGGGCTTTAAAGCAGCAGCGACTTTTTCGGTCATCGCCCGCGTAATGGTTTTGAGCGGCGATTCATTTTTCTCTTTGTTCCAAATCTGTGCATAAGCATGACCGCTTTTGGTGGGCCGAAACGTCAAAAT
>JAYUOP010000091.1:0-10553 GCA_043760745.1 Hyphomicrobiales bacterium | reverse complement strand
TCAATTTTATTTATAGCAACAACAACATGTGGAATGCCTAACAAAGAAGAAATGATACTGTGACGGCGTGTTTGTTCCACCACACAATGCCTTGCATCAATTAATACTATGGCCAGTTCTACATTACTTGCACCGGTTATCATGTTACGGGTATATTGCACATGGCCGGGTGCATCTGCAATAATAAATTTTCTTTTATCGGTACTAAAATAGCGGTAGGCCACATCAATGGTAATGCCTTGTTCGCGCTCTGCCGCGAGGCCATCAACCAGTAATGCGAAATCAAGATTGCCACCTTGCGTTCCCATTTTTTTGCTATCGGCTTCAAGGGCTGAAAGCTGATCTTCAAACAGCATCTTGGCTTCGTAAAGTAAGCGGCCAATAAGCGTAGATTTGCCATCATCAACCGAGCCGCAAGTGATGAAGCGCAACAAGTCTTTGTTCTCTTGCGTCTTCAAATAAGCCTCAACATCACCGCCTTGGAATTCAACAAACTTGGTCATCAGAAATAGCCCTCTTGCTTCTTCTTTTCCATCGAAGCTGCGGCGTCTTTATCGATAACGCGGCCTTGGCGTTCGGATGATGTAGCCACTAACATTTCTTCGATGATATCGAGCATGGTGGTGGCGTTGCTTTCAATAGCACCAGTGAGCGGATAGCAACCAAGGGTGCGGAAGCGAATACGTTTCATTTCTGGAACTTCGCCGCGTAGCAGCCTCATGCGGGCATCGTCAACCATAATCATTTGGCCATCGCGCCAAACGACGGGCCGCACGTCAGCAAAATATAACGGCACAATCGGAATATTCTCGCGGTGAATATATTGCCAAATATCAAGCTCAGTCCAATTGGAAAGCGGGAACACGCGGATCGACTCTCCCTTGTTCTTGCGGGCGTTATAGAGGTTCCAGAGTTCTGGCCGTTGTTGTTTGGGATCCCAGCGATGCTTGGTATCGCGGAAGGAGAAAATCCGTTCTTTAGCGCGGGATTTTTCTTCGTCGCGGCGCGCACCGCCAAAGGCTGCATCAAAGCCATATTTATCGAGGGCTTGTTTTAGGCCATCGGTTTTCATGATTTGAGTATGAAGGGCTGAACCGTGATCGAAGGGGTTTACATCTTTGGCAATGCCATCTGGATTGATGTGGACGATGAGATCAAGACCTAAGCGCTTGGCGGTTTCATCCCGCACTTTGATCATCTCTTGGAATTTCCAGCGGGTGTCGACATGCATCAAAGGAAAAGGTGGCTTAGATGGATAGAAGGCTTTCATCGCAAGATGTAGCATGACGGCGGAGTCTTTGCCAATGGAATACAACATCACCGGCTTTTCACATTCGGCGGCCACTTCGCGAATGATATGAATGCTCTCCGCCTCTAGTCGTTCGAGGTGGGTGAGTTTCTGGTGGTCAGAGGAATTCGCCATGATATAGTCCTTGTTCACTGATCGGTGCTTATGACTATACATGGAGCCAGATGCAAGAGTGGATAGAGTGCCAACCTTGCAAAAAGTGTGGGGAAACAATGACAAAAATCGATAAGTCCGAAGCTGCGAATATCCCTTATCAAGAACCACATGAAACAAACGGCACTCAAAACCGCCATCTCGAAGAAGCCATTGGCCGCGAGGTGAAGCGGTTTCGCGAAAAATTAGGATTGACGATTTCGGAACTCGCCAAGTCCGCGGATATGTCAGCTGGCATGTTGTCTAAAATTGAAAATGGCGCGACCTCGCCGTCTTTATCATCATTGCAGGCGCTTGGCCGCGCATTACAAGTTCCAGTGACCTCATTATTCCGCAGCTTTGAAGAGGTGCGGGATGCAACTTTTGTTAAAGCCGGGCAGGGCTTGCATATTGAGCGGCGCGGAACGCGCGCTGGCCACCAATATGAGTTGCTGGGCCATTCGCCGCATGGCCCGGTAATGGTTGAGCCTTATATGATCACAATTACCCATGAAACCGATGTTTTCCCGACGTTCCAACATGCTGGGCTCGAGTTTCTTTTTATGCTGGAAGGCAATGTGGTCTATCGCCATGGCGATAAATCATACGATATGCACCCTGGTGATGCATTGTTTTTTGATGCCGATGCGCCACATGGACCGGATGAACTCAAAAAACTCCCAGCCCGCTATTTGAGCGTGATCAGCTATCGCCGGGAGGAGTAGGTGCACAAACTCTTTGCGCTTGCGTCGCCTCGCTCGAGGCATTGCGTAATTCCCCTTGTGAATTATTATTTCCTAGTGGTTGATATTCCTGAAATCCCCTGATAGGCTTTGATTTGTAAAATTATTGAGGACGAAAACCCATGTGCGGGATTGTTGGACTTTATTTAAAGAACCCCAAGTTGAAACCAAAACTTGGAAAAATGTTCAAACCGATGATTATTGAGATGACTAATCGCGGCCCAGATTCAGCAGGCGTGGCGATCTATCGCAATCCGGTAAAGAAAGCCCAGACCAAGTTTTCTTTGGCGCATAATGATGCGGGCTTTGCGTGGAAGAAATTGGATGCTGGGCTGAAAAAGGCGCTGAAATCAGTCAACGAAATCAAAGTCATTGGCAATCATTGCATCTTCGTCACTTCGGCCAAGGAACCTGCAGTTTTGGCGTGGCTCAAAGCTAACCATCCGGATGTGCGCGTGGTTGGCTCTGGTCACACGATTGAGATTTTCAAAGAGACGGGGCTTCCTGCCAATGTCTACGATAAATTCGATCTCGATAACGCCGGCGGCACGCATATTATCGGCCATACGCGCATGGCGACCGAAAGTGCCGTGACCACCGCAGGTTCGCACCCTTTTGCAACAGGTGCAGATCTCTGCCTCGTTCATAATGGCTCACTTTCAAACCATAACCGCCTGCGCGAAAATTTGCGCAAAGAAGGTATCGATTTTCAAACCGAAAACGATACCGAAGTGGCAGCAGCATACATGACGTGGCAGCTCCGCAATGGTGCGACACTGAAAGAAGCCCTGGAAGCTGGCCTTCGTGATCTTGATGGTTTCTATACATTCCTGGTGGGTACAGCGTCTGGCTTTGCAGTGGTCCGCGATCCGATTGCCTGTAAACATGCGGTGATGGCAGAGACCGATGATTGGGTCGCTATGGCGACTGAATACCGCGCGATTGCTCATCTCCCCGGTGCTGATACAGCCAAAATTTGGGAACCTGAGCCTGCAATTATTTACACATGGGGCAACGCATGAACGAGCTTGATTTAAAAACTGTCGGCGTGCGCGGGATTAATTCGCATTTGCACAGCTTGGCGAAGAACACCAATGAAAAACATTGGGTCGTGAAAAATCCAATGGGCCAGCATTCGATTGCGGTTGGTGTTAATGCGCCATTGCAAATCGATATCCGAGGCCACGTTGGATTTTATTGCGGTGGCATGAACCAGCATGCGGAATTGACCATCCATGGTCATGCCGGGGTAGGAACTGCTGAAAACATGATGTCTGGCCTCGTGTGGGTTAAAGGCAATTCATCTGAATCAGCGGGAGCCACCGGTAATGGTGGTTTGCTCATCATCGATGGCGATGCCTCTTCGCGCTGTGGTATTTCAATGAAGGGCATTGATATTGTGGTCGGCGGTTCCGTTGGTCATATGTCAGCTTTCATGGGTCAACGCGGCAACTTGGTTGTGTGCGGAGATGCTGGTGACGCACTTGGCGACAGCATTTATGAAGCCCGGCTTTTCGTCAAAGGCAAAGTCGCAAGTCTCGGTGCAGACTGCATCGAAAAAGAAATGCGCGATGAGCATTTAGTTGATCTTGAACGCTTGTTAAAATTGGCAAAACGCAAAGACAAAATCAAAGACTTCCGGCGCTATGGTTCTGCGCGCAAGCTTTATAATTTCAATGTCGATCACGCGGACGCTTACTGAGGTAAAAATGGAAAATACACCACGCACAATCCCGCGCCGCTCCGCCACGTTTGATGAAGCAACGCTGTCTGAAATCCGCCGCGCCGCCGCCACAGGCATTTATGATATTCGGGGCGCTGGCGCTAAACGTAAGCTCCCGCATTTTGATGATCTCCTATTCTTAGGCGCATCAATTTCGCGCTATCCGCTCGAAGGTTACCGCGAAAAATGTGGGACCGATGTGGTGCTGGGTACACGCTTTGCGAAAAAGCCAATACACTTGAAAATTCCAATCACGATTGCGGGCATGAGCTTTGGCTCACTCTCGGCACAAGCTAAAGAAGCGCTGGGCCGTGGTGCAACGATTGCTGGCACATCGACCACGACTGGTGATGGCGGTATGACGCCGGAAGAACGCGGTCAGTCGCAGCATTTGGTCTATCAGTATTTGCCTTCACGCTATGGTATGAACCCTGATGATTTGCGGAAAGCCGATGCTATTGAAGTGGTGATCGGTCAAGGTGCAAAGCCCGGTGGTGGCGGTATGCTTCTTGGTCAGAAAATCTCTGATCGCGTCGCTGCGATGCGCTGCTTGCCCAAGGGCATTGATCAACGCTCAGCTTGCCGTCATCCTGATTGGACGGGGCCAGATGACCTTGAAATCAAGATCAATGAGCTTCGCGAAATCACCAATTGGGAAAAACCGATCTATGTAAAAATCGGTGGCGCGCGGCCATATTATGATGTGGCACTCGCTGTTAAAGCCGGTGCTGATGTTGTTGTCCTGGATGGTATGCAAGGCGGCACTGCGGCCACGCAAGAAGTGTTTATTGAGCATGTGGGCCAGCCGACGCTGGCTTGCATTCGTCCTGCGGTTCGCGCGTTACAAGAGTTAGGCATGCACCGCAAAGTGCAGCTCATTGTTTCAGGCGGCATTCGTAATGGCGCTGATGTTGCCAAAGCCTTAGCACTTGGCGTTGATGCAGTGTCGATTGGTACCGCTGCAATGGTCGCACTTGGCGATAATGATCCGCGGTGGGAAGCCGAGTATCAAGCTTTGGGAACCACTGCGGGATGTTATGATGATTGGCATGAAGGCCGCGACCCTGCTGGTATTACCACGCAAGATCCGGTTTTGGCCGCGCGTCTTGATCCTGTGAAAGCAGGACGCAGACTTGCCAATTATCTGAAAGTCATGACCCTCGAAGCGCAAACCATTGCGCGGGCTAATGGTAAATCACACGTCCATAATTTGGAACCGGAAGATCTTTGCGCGCTCACCATTGAGGCCGCAGCTATGGCGCAAGTGCCGTTGGCTGGTACGGACTGGATTCCTGGTAAAGTTCGGTTCTAACATAAAAATAATAATAATCACGCGGGAGACGAAACGATGCCGATGGATTTGGTGGCTTATGCCAAGAAGAATAAAGTAAAATTTTTCCTGTTTAATTACACGGATTTATTTGGTGTGCAGCGCGCGAAACTGGTTCCCGCTGAAGCTGCCAACCGCGTGCAAAAATCGGGCGCTGGTTTTGCTGGATTTGCGACTTGGTTAGATCAAACGCCGGCGCACTCTGATGTCATTGTTTTCCCGGACACAGATACGCTCATTCAATTGCCATGGCGCCCAGATGTAGCATGGGTTGCTGGCGACCCGCATATGAATGGCAAGCCTTTGGAGCAAGCGCCGCGCCTTGCTTTGAAGCGTGGCATGGAAAAAGCCGCCAAGAAAAATATGAAATTAATGGCGGGTTGCGAGCCTGAATTTCATTTGATCAATGCTGATGGCACAGCCATTTCTGACGACAAGGATACGCAGGAAAAACCCTGCTACGATCAATCAGCAATCATGCGCCGTCTTGATGTGATCGGTGAAATTTGCACCACGATGACCACGCTTGGCTGGGGTCCTTATCAAAATGATCACGAAGACGCTAACGGCCAGTTTGAAATCAATTGGGATTTCAATGATGCCTTAACAACCGCTGATCAACTCGCCTTCTTCAAATTTATGGTGAAGGGTATCGCTGAAAAGCATGGTATGCGCGCCACGTTTATGCCGAAACCATTTATCAATCTGACAGGCAACGGTTGCCACGCCCATCTCTCGGTTTGGGACAATGCCAGGAAGAAAAATCTTTTCCACAGCAACACTGATGAAATGGGTCTCACACCTCTTGCATACAACTTCCTCGGTGGCTTGATTGAACATGCAGATTCACTGGTAGCGATTACCAATCCAACGGTGAACTCTTACAAACGGATCAATGCACCGCGTACAATTTCGGGATCGACTTGGGCACCAAATACGGTGACTTATGGCGGCAATAACCGCACAAACATGGTGCGCATTCCTGACGCTGGCCGCACTGAATTCCGCCTACCGGATAATGCGGCCAATCCTTATCTTATGTTGGCTGGTATTCTGGCCGCTGGCATGGATGGTATTGAGCGGAAACTTTCGCCCGGTGAGCGCCAAGATATTGATATGTATACCCAAGGACACACGGTCAAGGGCGGGAAGAAATTGCCATTGAACTTGCTCGATGCCTTGCGGAATTTTGAAAATAACCATGTGTTGCGCCACGCTCTAGGTGACGAGTTGTCATCTGGATATTTGAAATTGAAGCATGCAGAATGGAACCAATATTGCCGTCACCTCACACAATGGGAACGTGACACAACATTGGATTGCTGATGAAAGAAAGTACCCTCATCCGCCCTTCGAGCACCTTCTCCCATTTGTAAGAATAAACGGAAGAAGGTGGCCAACGGCCGGATGTGGGTGCTACTTACGAACGCGAAAGATTAACGTGAAATACTCTGTCTTCTCACTCCTGAAAAACACCCTCACCGGCCATAAAAATTGGGCTCCGGCGTGGCGCGATCCTGCCCCTCAGAAAAACTATGATGTGATCATCGTGGGCGGCGGCGGACATGGGCTCGCGACCGCCTATTATCTCGCTAAAGTTCATGGCATTACCAATGTTGCGGTGCTGGAAAAAGGTTGGCTTGGCTCCGGCAATATTGGCCGCAACACGACGATTATTCGCTCAAACTATATGCTGCCCGGCAATAATCCATTTTATGAATGGTCGATGAAGCTTTGGGAAGGTTTGGAGCAAGACTTCAATTTCAATGCTATGGTTTCGCAACGCGGTGTGCTCAATCTTTGTCATACGGACCCGCAGCGCGATGCGTTTGCTCGGCGCGGCAACGGGATGCGGATTGATGGCGTTGATGCGGAATTGCTCGATGCGCATGCGGTGCGCGAAATGTATCCGTTCTTGGATTTTGATAATGGTCGCTTCCCGATCAAAGGCGGATTGCTGCAACGGCGCGGCGGCACAGTGCGCCATGATGGGGTGGCTTGGGGTTATGCGCGGGGTGCTGACCTGCGCGGGGTCGATATTATTCAAAACTGTGAAGTCACAGGCATTAAAACTGAAGGTGGGAAAGTGGTTGGGGTTGAAACCAATCGCGGGTACATCGGCTGTAAAAAATTAGGTCTTGCTGCTGCGGGTAATTCCTCAGAAGTCGCCGCCATGGCTGGTCTCAAGTTACCGATTGAAAGTCATGTGTTGCAGGCTTTTGTTTCCGAGGGATTGAAGCCTTACATTGATGGCGTGATCACATTTGGTGCCGGGCATTTCTATGTTTCGCAATCCGATAAGGGTGGCCTCGTATTCGGTGGTGATATTGATGGCTATAACTCTTTTGCGCGACGTGGAAACCTGCCCATGGTTGAGCATGTGATTGAAGCGGGTGTTGCTATGATCCCCGGCTTGGCCCGCGTACGTGTGCTGCGGTCGTGGGGCGGCATCATGGATATGTCGATGGATGGTTCGCCAATCATTGATAAAACCTCCGTAGACGGATTATACTTGAATGCAGGCTGGTGTTATGGTGGCTTCAAAGCAACGCCCGCCTCGGGCTGGTGCTTTGCGCATATGATTGCTAAAAATGAAACCCATGAGCTTAGCGCTGCGTATCGTTTAGATCGTTTCCGCCGTGGCCGCATGATTGACGAAAAAGGTCAGGGTGCGACCCCTAATTTACATTGATGATGAAAATACGATGCTCATAAAATGCCCTCATTGTGGAACGCGGCCAGTCGAGGAATTTACGTTCCTTGGCGATGCTGATGTGGTGCGGCCTACTTCGAATGATCTTGCGACGATGGATCGATGGTTTGACTATGTATACTTGCGCGATAATCCGCGCGGGGCGTTTAATGAATATGCGCAGCACTCATCGGGCTGTCGTGCTTGGTTGGTCGTGTCGCGCAATACGGACAGCCATGAAGTCTATGGAACAGTAACGGCGCGGGATTATACCAAGAAGCGAGGCCGCGCATGACCGGATTTCGTCTCAAAACTGGCGGTCTTATTGATCGCGAAACAACACTTGATTTCAGCTTTGATGGCAAGTCGTTTACCGGTCATCACGGAGATACTTTGGCGTCCGCATTAATCGCTAACAACGTTCACCTCATGGGTCGCTCATTCAAATACCATCGCCCGCGCGGTGTGATCACTGCCGGAGCGGCGGAGCCTAATGCATTGGTTGAGCTTCGTGAAGGTGGCCGCAAAGAAGCCAATACGCGCGCCACCATGATTGAGCTTTATAATGGCTTGGTGGCGAAAAGCCAAAACCGCTGGCCGTCGTTAGAGCGCGATTTTGGTGCGGTAACCTCGCTGGCATCGGCGATGTTTGTCGCTGGATTTTATTATAAAACTTTCATGTGGCCTAAAAGTTTTTGGGAAAAAATTTATGAACCGTTGATCCGAAAAGCGGCGGGACTCGGCACAGCTTCAAAAGAAGCCGACCCCGATAAATATGAAAAAGCCTATGCCCATTGTGATCTCCTTGTGGTGGGCTCTGGTCCTGCCGGATTGATGGCGGCCCTTACGGCTGCGCGCGCTGGTGCGCGGGTAATTTTGGGCGATGAGAACGCAAGGCTCGGTGGTTCTCTGCTTCATGACACCAATGAGATTGCTGGCCAATCTGGTGTTGATTGGGCGCAGAGTGTGATTGCAGAGCTATCCGCAATGCAGAATGTAACCCTCATGCCGCGTACTACAGTTTTTGGCTGGTATGATGGCAATATTTTTGGTGGGCTTGAGCGCGTCAATGATCACGTTCTTTCCCCATCCCCATTCGAGCCACGTCAGCGCTATTGGCGGATTATTGCAAAGCGGGCTGTGCTTGCAGCAGGAGCAGAAGAGCGACCAATTGTCTTTGGTGGTAATGATGTGCCCGGCGTGATGACAGCCTCTGCCATGCGGACCTATGCAAATCGCTACGCAACCGCGGCTGGAAAATCTATTGCGATTTTCACCAATAATGATTCAGGTTACGCCACAGCGCGGGACATGAAAGCGCACGGCGTTCATGTTGAGGCGATCATTGATAGTCGTGAAAATTCGCAAGCTGATGCAGCTGGTGTTCCGGTTATTCGATCAGGCCGCGTAATCAATGTAAAAGGCGGTAAACGCGTTTCTGGTGTTGAGCTTTCCGATCACCGCACTATTCCATGCGAAGCACTTGCCATGTCTGGCGGCTGGAGTCCGATTGTTAATTTGATGTGCCATCGCGGTGCGAAACCCCGCTGGGATGAAAATATTTTAGGCTTTGTACCGCCGACGGGCACGCCGGAATTTAGTGCGATTGGTGCTGCAGCTGGGCATATGTTGTTGTCTGAATGCTTGGCTGATGGTGCGCGCGCAGGGACGCTGAAAGGCAAAGTTCCAACCATTCCTAAATGCCGGGATGAGGCCTTTGCGGTATCGCCGATGTGGTGGGTGAAAGAGTCTACTGGCAAGGCGTTTGTCGATTATCAAAATGATGCAACGGCGAAAGATTTGCCGCTGGCCGCGCGCGAAGGTTACCGCGATATTGAATTGGCCAAACGCTACACCACAACCGGTATGGCAACTGATCAAGGCAAACTTGGCAATGTCAATGCGATTGCGATCCTCGCAGAAGCTACGGGCCGCTACATTGCTGAAGTCAGCACAACGACATTCCGCCCATACTATACACCGGTTTCTTTTGGCGCATTGGCGGGCCCTTTCACAGGGCATCATTTCCAACCGACACGGAAATCACCACTCCATGATTGGGCTGATGAACTTGGTGCTGTATTCGTTGAAACCGGACTGTGGATGCGCTCATCTTGGTTCCCGCGTGATGGCGAAGACTGGCTGGCCGCTGCATCGCGCGAAGTGTTGGCCACGCGCGCCAGTGTTGGCATTTGCGATGTCTCAACCTTGGGCAAAATTGATGTGCAAGGAAAAGACGCCGCAGAATTTTTGAACCGACTCTATTGCAATACGTTCTCCACTCTTGATGTTGGCAAGGCGCGTTACGGTATTATGCTGCGTGAAGATGGCATAGTGTTTGATGATGGCACGACATCGCGTTTAGGCCCCACACATTTTGTGATGACAACAACGACTGCCAATGCAGCGCGTGTGCTCTCAAATATGGAATTTTGCCATCAAGCCCATTGGCCAGAGCTTGATGTGCAATATGTTTCGGTGACGGAACAATGGGCGCAAATGGCAGTGGCTGGTCCAAAAGCGCGTGCTACGCTGCAGAAAATCATGGATGGTTTCACGCTTGATGATACGTCAATGCCCTATCTCGCGGCGCGGGAAATCACCGTGCTTGGTGGACTTCCAGC
>JAYUOP010000090.1:0-10579 GCA_043760745.1 Hyphomicrobiales bacterium | reverse complement strand
CTTAGTTTCGAGACTGGTCGATAGCTCTTTCGCTTTCTCGTTGAGGTCGAATGAACTCGACCACGTGGCGGCGACCATCAGGTCGAAAGTAGAGAGCCAGTGAGATCGGGGGTGGAGTAGGCATTGGGCTCTTGTTCGTGGGGCAGCGTGATGTTGTACCCAATTGATGGCGCGCCTGCATCATAAGCGCCGCGATTGGCTGCTTCCATAATGCCGGGGCCGCCGCCCGTGGCGATGACATTTTCACGCAAAGTGCTTTGGTTGAATTTAGCACCACCTTCTTCAGAACAATGGCGCGCGAATTCCCTGGCGGCCTCATACCAGCCCGAACCGTCACCCAATTTGATCCGTGCGGAGCCGAAAACAACAACAGTTGATTCAACACCCCATTTTCGCAAATGCTCTTCGGCTTTTTGATATTCGAGTTGAAACCGGATACCACGTGTGGTGTCGCCCAGTATAAAGTCAGAATCGCGGGCGGGTAAGCGGTAGGCTGGGTTTGCCATATTCGCGGCATTGGTTGGTTGATCAGTCAAGGCTTGTTACTTTCAGCATTTACAGCAATAGATTAGGCGATAAGCCTTGCAGGCTTTGCAATCAAGTGGTGGATTGTAATGTCGGTTTTTATACAATGGAGTTGTTATGGTCAGTTCGGAAAAAAGTTTTGCATCGCAATTCGTCGTTCAACCGGGAAAAGATTTTGATCTGTCCATGTGTGATCCACGGGATTCCAGCGCTTTCAAAGATAAAGAGGCCGCCAAAGCTGAAACCATTAAAGCTGCTGAAGCAATCGATGGCTTGCAAGACAGGTTGTTTGCAGAAGGCAAGCGCTCATTGCTCGTTGTTCTGCAAGGCATAGATTGTTCAGGCAAGGATGGCACAGTGCGCGCGGTGTTTAACACGTCTGGCCCGCTCGGCGTTTCGGTTACGCCGTTCAAGGTGCCATCGGAAGAAGAGCGCGCCCATGATTATCTCTGGCGGATTCACAAGGCTTGCCCCCAACGCGGCATGATTGGAATTTTTAATCGCTCGCATTATGAGGATGTTTTGGTGGTCAAGGTCAAGAAATTTGCTGACGCTGAAACCATAGCGCGGCGCTATGGCGAGATTAATGACTTTGAAAAAATGCTGAGTGCGAATGGCACAAAGATTATGAAATTCATGCTCAATATTTCAAAAGAAGAGCAAGCGGTTCGTATGCAAGAGCGCGTTGATGATTCCACAAAGCAATGGAAGTTTAACCCCGGTGATTTGGAAGACCGCGCTTTATGGACCGATTACATGGCGGCCTATCAGGACGCTTTAGTGAAGTGCTCAACCGAGGCTGCTCCTTGGCATGTTATCCCGGGCGATCGCAATTGGGTTCGCAATGGTATTATTGCAAAAATTGTGCGCCAGACTTTAGAAGAAATGGCCCCGCAATATCCAAGCCCCAAAGGTTGGGATCCAAAGTTGATCAAAATCGTTTAACGAATCCCACGCCACCAACCCCGGAGATATTGGAAAAATCCGGGGTGATACCAAATTTTTGATTCGCCCGTGATCGGCTTGGTTTTGAGCGAGCCATTAAAGGCATCTCGTATAGCTTGGCTGAGCAATGGCAAGGCGGCTGCGGTTTGCAAATAGGGATAAGTCACAAAGCTATCATCGGGTCCGGGCTCAATGAGCGCCTGCTCAACAATGTTTCCGGTATCAATACCCTCATCAACCAAATGGACAGTGAGGCCGCAATTGGCGCGGTCATTATTGAGGAGAGCCCAATAGGCCCCATGAGCGCCACGATACAGAGGCGTAATACCTTGATGGGTATTAATGAATTGAGCAGAGGTTGATTGTAGCGTTGCTGATTTTATGATGCGGGTGCCGTTTACGATGACCACTGTTGGATTGATCTCACGCAACAAGGTTTGGACTTCGGCACTGTTAACATTGGCCACCTGCAGGATTTTCTCAGTGAGGGGCACAGCAGTTTCTAGGCCATGGTTTTTACAGATGAGCCGAATACGGCTGCGGTCGCGGAAATTAAGCCAAGGGCGAATCACTATGATAAATGCAATCTGGCTTAGGACGGCAAAAAGCCCAAGTTTTTTGATTCGGTTCCGCAAAAGGCTTCGGCGCGGCATAGATTGCTCTATGATCGCTGGAAACATGCCAAATTCTTGCACAATATGATTGTAAATGATCCATGTCGTCGGGTTCTCACTCCCAAGTAAACAGATTTTTCCTTGCTTAGTCGTCACGGATCTTTGATTTCCTCGGATATTTTACAATTTATCACGTTTACAATACATTTACGAATGAACCGTATACGGCAATCTAGTGTTTTTTTTCAGACTATAATTGCTTGCAACTTGTAGCGAAAGTTGTGGTTTATTTACATCGCTTGGGTAAATGCGTCTTTAAATATGAATAAATCTAGCATGATTGCATTGACTCTGATCATTGAGTTGCAGTAGTCATTGTGTCTGAATTAATGGTTACCACCTCTAAGGGGATTAAAATGAAGAAATTTATGTTGACTGCAGTTGCTGTCGTAGCAATGACATCTGTTAGCTTTGCTGCTGGCGTTGCTCAGTTGAGCGATGTTAAAGGCAAAGTTTTAGTAAACCTTGGTGAAGGCTTTGTGGCTGCTTCAGCTGCAACGGTTTTGACGCCAGGTGCACAAATCATGGTTGGCGAAGACAGCGCTGCTGTCATCAGCTACTTGGGTTCAGACTGCAAGGTTGAAGTTTCTCCGGCATCAATCACAACGGTAGCAGAAGCTGCGCCATGTGTTGCCGGTCAAGTTGTTGGTTCAGTTGATGGTGTGTTTGTAACGCCAGTTGCCGATATTGATGTTGCTGCTCCAGCAGTGCTCCCGATTTTCCCACTCTTGCTTGGTGCAGGCGTAATTGGAACGATCGGCTTTTTGGTCCTTACCGAAGACGACGCTAGCTAATTTTACTTGGTTCGATTTAAAGATACTGCATAGGCTTCGGTTTATGCAGTATTTTTTTTGACTGTTCGTTTGGTCAACGATCTAACTGGTTTCTGGAGTGATCAACCCGATGAGCGAAAAATTATGGGCAGCGATCATTGGCGGATTTTTACTGCTGTTTTCGGTCTTTGGCGGCTATCACAAAGCGGATATCTTGCCTTTGGCGATTAGCAATGGGGCCAGCGTTGCTCTGTTGATCGCGGGGGTTTGGCGGTTGCGCAGTGGGTTTCCTTCCCGATCTGCGGTTTGGGCCTGTGTTCTCGCTATTCTTGCTTTGAGCTTGATGGTGCTGCAATTGGTGCCAATGCCCGCTTTCATATGGCAACTCAATGGTGCACAGCAGATCGTCAAAGAAAGTCTTTTGCTTTCAGGACTTGAGTTAAGGACATTGCCACTATCGCTCGGGTCGGAAAAGACCACGCAAGCCATATTGAACCTTGTTCCTGCTCTTGCGGTTTTTATCGCAACTTTGAGCTTAGATAAGAAATTCATTAGACCGATTGTTTATTTGCTCATTGCGATGGGGATTGCAAATGGCCTTCTCGGTTTGCTGCAAAAATTTCAAGGGTCCGGTGGAGCCTCTTACTTGTGGCTTGAAGAATCGCGCATCGGCTCGGCCACCGGCACATTCTATAATCGGAACCATCTCGCGGCTTATCTTTATATTATGTTGCCCATGGTGGCGGCGGCGGCCATTGGAATCTTGCGCGATCGGCGGATCAATGGGATTATTCTGAGCATAGTAGCTCTGGTGTTTGCGGCAATTTTGGTGATTGGTTTGGGCGCTACGGGATCGCGCGCAGGAATTGCGCTTGCCATGGCAGCCGTGGTTTTGAGCGGCTTCTTGGCGATGAGCAAATCGGCCAATCCAACGGGATCTGGCGGATCAAAATGGCTAGTTAGCTTAGTTTTATTTGGTTTTTTTGTGGTGGCCCAATTCGGTTTGGTTGGTATTTTGCGATTGGCAGAAACTGATCCCATTACCGATATCCGTACCGTGATTAATCAAGTGGGTTTTTCGACATTTCAACAGATGTTGCCGTTTGGCTCTGGTTTTGGCAATTTCCTTTTGACCTATCAGCTCATTGAGCGACCGGAACACATGATCGACGCGCAAATCAATCAGGCCCATAATGATTGGTTGGAGATTGCAATTGACGGCGGCATTCCAGCGATAATTTTGCTTGGGGCTTTTCTATTGTGGTTTATGGCGGCGAATTTTGCGCTGTGGCGGCAGGTTGGCGTAAAGTCAGAGGACCTTCTCTTGCGCGGCGCTGGCATTGCGATCTTTCTTCTGTTGTGTCACTCATTGGTGGACTACCCTTTGCGGGCGCAAGCCATCAGTACGATTTTCGCTTTTTGCTGTGGATTGATTGCTTTGGGGCCAAGCGAACTCTCCTCAATCAAGCGACGCTTTCGTTCGGACAGCCCACAAGAAGTGGCGAGGCGTCCTTCTCTTATGCCAGTTCAAGCGCCTATTGAACCGCGTAAGGGACCGTATTTTGTGAAGAAGGAACCGATTGCAAACGAAACGCCACAATAAATCGCCTTGCCGTAGAATCCCCATAGTTTTGTGCGAGTTGCCCAAATGATAAAAGAAAGTGCGTTTTCGCACCATGCTACAAGGACGACGTTGCGTTGATTGATTTACATTGCCATTTGTTGCCCGGTGTTGATGATGGGTCGCCGGATATTGAGACATCTATTGCTATGGCGCGGATGGCAGCTGCCGACGGCATACAGGTTATGGCCTGTACACCCCATTTTATGCCTGGCGTTTATGATAATGAATCTACTGATGTTCGCGTGCGAGTGGCTAATCTGCAAGACCATATTAACCAAGCAGGGATTGATCTCTCGGTGGTGACGGGGAGTGATGCCCATATTCGGCCCGACTTTTTGCCGTGCTTGCGCGATGGGCGAATTTTGCGGGTGAATGACAGCCGGTATGTGTTGTTTGAACCGCCGCATAATATTGCTCCACAACGCATGGAAGATTTGTTGTTCAATATTGTCGTTGCTGGTTTTGTGCCGGTACTTACCCACCCGGAGCGCCTGAAATGGATCGAGACAAATTTTGAAATTTTTGAGCGCTTGGTGGGCGTTGGTGTGTGGATGCAAATCACTGGCGGGTCGCTCACGGGACGATTTGGAAAAAGGCCTCAGTATTGGGCAGAAAAGATGCTAGGGTCTGGCATGGTACATATCTTAGCAACTGATGCCCACAACTTAACTTCGCGCCCGCCCATTCTTTCGGAAGCGCGGGAACTGGCTGTAAAGGCTTTGGGTCGCGATGAAGCGGATAATTTGGTTTTGGTTCGTCCGGTTAATATTTTAGATGATCAACCAGCGGAAGTCTCGCCGGGATTACCGATTGGCCTTGCCGATGCGGCACAAAAACCGTCGCGCTGGCGCCGGGTATTTGGGGGAAATTGATGACCATATTTAAACGCATTGCACTACCAAAATCACTTGGACTGGCTTTTTTGCTGGGTGCCACGCTGGTTTTAAACGCCTGCAGTGGCGGTGGTTTGGGTGGAGACAAGACCATTAAGTCTTCAGAGTTTACCCAAGTGGGCACGGGCACAGCAAAACCCATTCAGGGCCAAGCCGCAGCCAGTGCGCAAAAAATATTTGCGGCAAATTCTGGCGCTGAAGTCGGTAGCGAAGATTATAAAATTGCCCCACTTGATGTGGTTGATGTGAGCGTGCTCGGGGTTCCCGATTTAAGCCGCACGGTTCAGGTGAGTTCGAGTGGAAATGTATCATTGCCGCTGATCAAAAATGTTAAGGCTGGTGGCAAAACGCAAGCGCAATTGGAGCGCGACATCGCAGCGAAATTGGCCGCCACTTATCTGCAAAGCCCACAAGTTACTGTGTTCATCAAAGAATATAACAGCCAGCGCATCACGGTTGATGGCGCGGTTAATAAACCAGGTATTTTCCCAACCAGTGGCAAAACATCCCTTATGCAGGCGATTGCGCTGGCCGAAGGATTATCCTTGATTGCGGACCCTTCCGGTGTTCTTATTTTCCGGACTGTGGACAATAAGCGCATGGGAGCACGGTTTGATATCAAGCAGGTGCGGTCGGGTAAGATTTCTGACCCGATATTGCAGGCGGGCGACATCGTGATGGTGGACGAATCTGCTGGGCGCACGACCCTTCGCGACGTGAAAGACGCGCTGCCATTATCTGGCCTGTTCAATCTCTTGCTGCTGTAGTAGAGCCTTTTTATCATGGACCAGATGACAAATTATCAACAACAAAACCGCGATCCCGGCCCAGGGCGCGCTATGGTCTATGATGATCGCCGGGGCGGCGTGCCTGATGAGTACCGCCGCGATAGCAATCCCTATCCTCATTATGGCAATGAATTTGAAGTACCCGAATCCTCTGGATTTGATTTCTATAAATATCTGCGCGTGGCGGTTAAATATCGCTGGTTGATTATCGGCACGACGCTGACCGCGCTCTTGCTGGCCACGGTTATCACCTTTCTGATGACGCCAATTTATCGCGCTACAGCTAGCTTACAAATCGACCGCGAAACCATCAACATTACCGGCAATGATGGCATTGAACCGCAGGAAAGCGGGTCGGGGTTGGAGTTCTACCAAACCCAGTATGAACTTTTGGCAAGCCGGACACTAGCAGAGCGGGTGGTTTCGACCTTGGGTTTGGCGGAAGATACAGCCTTCAATGTTAAAGCTGCACCCTCCCTGATTGGACTTATTAAAGGTCTCATTTTAGGCGAAGCGGAAGAAGATTTATCAGCCGAGACAATTGAAGAAAAAGCCAAAAAAACGGCAGGAAATCTAAAGGAACTATTGACTGTGGCCCCGGTTCGGGGATCGCGCGTGGTGAAGATTAGTATTGATCACCCCAATCCAGCCGTGGCGCAAAAAACGGTGAATGGTTTTGCCGAGGTCTTTATTGCGGATAATTTGGATCGACGTTATGATGCCTCATCTTATGCGCGGAAATTTTTGGAAGAGCGCATTCAACAACTCAAAGTGAAACTTGCCGATACTGAAAAGCAACTCGTGCTCTATGCTGAAGAGCAGGGGATTATCACGCTTGATGATAAGAAGAGCTTGGCAGCGGTTGATCTCGAAGCCATTAACACGCGTCTTTCCGAAGCGCGTGGCGAGCGGGTAAAGCTTGAACAACTCTGGAACCAAGCGCAATCGACACAAGGCTTTGGTCTGCAACAAATTCTCGATAGCGATGCCATTCAGGCCAATCGTAAATTACGCTCAACATTGGCCGCGGAATATCAACAGAAACTCGGACTTTATAAGCCCGCTTTTCCGCTGATGGTGCAACTCCGTAATCAGATTAAAGAGCTTGATCAACAAGTTCAAAGCGATGTGCAGGCGATCCGCGATTCCATTCAATCGCAATTTGAAGGCGCTAAAGCGCAAGAAGAAGAATTGATGGCCCAACTTGAGACCACCAAGGCATCGGTGGTGGATCAGCGCAACCGTAGCATTCAGTATAATATTATTCAGCGCGAAGTTGATACCAACCGCACGCTTTATGATGGGTTGTTGCAGCGCTACAAGGAAATTGGGGTTTCGGGCGCTGTAGGCACTAATAATATTTCGATTGTTGACCGAGCAGAAGCGCCGAAATCACCGCGCTCCCCGCGCTTGAGTTTGAACCTCGCGTTAGCATTAGTTGCCGGATTGTTGGCTGGGATTTTGGCAGCCCTAGGACTTGACTACATCGACGATAGTTTCAAAGCACCCGAAGATGTGGAGCGCGAAATTGGCCTGTCGGTCATTGGGGTTGTGCCCAAACCAAAACCGGGCGTTGAAATTGCCGTGGAACTGGCTGATCCAAGGTCAGCTATTGCAGAAGCGGTGCGGAGTTTGCGCACCGGCATGCAGTTTGCGACGTCGGATGGCTTGCCGAAAACACTATTGGTCACCAGCAGTAAACCTGCTGAAGGCAAGACCACGACAACGATCGCGTTAGCACAATCGCTCGCGCATATTGGTCTTAATGTTCTTTTGATTGATGGTGATCTCCGCAATGCCTCCGTTCATAAGCGATTGTTCTGTAGCAATGAATTGGGGCTGAGCAATTATTTGACTGGTGCAAAATTGCCAGAAGATGTGGTGCAGGCCACGAATACACCGGGACTGGTTTTGATGGCGTCAGGGCCTTTGCCCCCTAACCCTGCCGAGCTTTTGGCAGGACCTAAGCTCTTGTCCCTGTTAACGTTGGCGCGAGAATCTTTTGATATTGTGTTGATTGATGGGCCGCCGGTGATGGGTTTGGCAGATGCGCCACTCCTTTCCAGCATGACGCAAGCCACACTTCTGGTCGTTGCAGCCAACGAAACCCGGCGCAGTGTTGTGAAGGTTGCCCTGAAGCGCCTGCAATTTGCCAGAGCCAATATTATTGGCGCATTGCTGAGCAAGTTTGATAGCAGCCAGACTGGCTATGGGTATGGCTATGGCTATGGTGACTATGAATATCATAGCTACGGCGTGAAAGCCCTGCCAAGCCAGAAGGGCTGACAAGTATGGGCGATCGCAGCGCACTAGAAATTGCGATTGATCTGTTTCATCGTCCGATCGCGGTGCGCGATTATCGTCATGCGCCGCTGCCAAGGGATGTGTTAACAGTTATCCGTATTGCAGCCGGTAGCGAAATTGAGACCAGCAAATTTGGCCCCGACCAAACGCGGCGCGCGCGGGAAATCCGCGAGGCCTGTGGGTTTTATGTGCAGCAGATTTTATTTCACACCAAAGCTGATCCTTACCGCATGTTGGGGTTGGCACCCGGGGCGGAACCTAGACTGGTGCAGGATCATAAGCGAATGCTTCTCAAATGGCTGCACCCGGATCGCAATCCCAACAAGTGGGAGCAAGCCCTATTTCAGCGTGTTATTCAGGCGGCCGCGCATATTGAGAACAATGAGTTGGGCGCAGTGCCCATTCAAACGCGTCCCCGGATTAAGGAAGGTGCACTTCGCGCGCATCACGGGCTGCCTCTGCAACGGGTTCCGATAAAAGGGCATTGGCGCACCAAGCTTTATCGTTATATGAAGCGCGGAGTTTTGATTTTAAGTTTTACAATCTTAACTGTGGGGACTGCGGTTTTTGCAAAAGGCGGGAATGTTTTGGATTTATCAGATTGGCAAAATCTGGTCGATGTGGCGTGGTTTAATTGATGCTTTTGAAGGACCTAAATATTCTCATAGAACTAAGCGCTAGTAATGGTCGCCCCAATTCGCGGGCAAAGAGTTCGCTCATGGCAAAGGAAGGGCCCTCATCCGGCCTATCGGCCACCTTCTCCCACACGAAGATGTGCGGGCGAAAGCGCATAAATTATGGGCTTTCGCCAGTTAGTCCTTTCCAATGGGTGAAGGTGCCCAACGGGCGGATGAGGGCGCTTTTCTCCCCGTGGGATAGCTATGCCTGTGTTGAAGTGATGGTCATGGAGAATCTAACAGCTCGTCGCCCTAGCGACGAAAACGTATTATACGGAGAAAACAAACTGTGACGACTGACACAATGCCAAATCAAAATGAATTCAAGAAGTCGTCGTTCTTTGTTGTGGCGGGGAGAGCGTTGATTTTGGGATCACTCTTGGCCTTCGCTGGTCTTACCATTTGGCTTCAATTGGCAACCTGGGCGGAAAAACCAAATCGCAGTTTAGTGGAAATAGGGGTAGAACCCTCGCAAATTGAAGCGCAACTCAAAGCGCTGTCGAAGAGCGAACGCGAAGCACTTGTTACGCGCGAACAACTCGCCTTGAAGGCCAATCCGCTCGATGTTCAAGCGCTTAAAAATTTAATCATGCTGTTTGAAGTCGCTGGCGAAAAAGAAAAAAGTGAAGCGCTGATTTTAGCAGCTGCTGACCGCAGCTTGCGTGAATTTCCACTGCAAGTCGCCGCCATTAATATTGAGTTGGCAAAACAACAATATGGCTCAGTGCTTTACCGCATGGACGGACTTATTCGCGGCAAGCCGGAGTTCAAAAAAGAGTTTTTTACGTCCATGATGGGATTTGCCGCCATTCCAGAAGCGCGCGCAGAATTGGTGAAGAAACTTGGCGAAAATCCGCCATGGCGCGAACAATTCACGAGCCTTTTTGCAAGCCAAACCAGCCAACCGGATCTGGTTTACGGCGTCTATTCCGCCTTGCGCAAAGCCGGACAAACTGTGACCTCGTTAGAGCTGCGGCAATTGTTGCAGCGGCTGGTAAAAGACCAAGCTTTTGAAAAAGCATCCTTCATTTGGCTTGATTTTCTGAGCGATGTTGAACTGCGCAAAGCTGGGCTACTTTATGACGGCGGGTTTGATTTGGAGTTTGGCAATCGGTTTTTTGATTGGACAGTGACTAAAGTTAAGAATGCTGATTTGCGCATTGTGCCACGCGCAACAGGCAGCACTGACCGGGTCCTGCGTCTTGAGTTCGCTGCGGGGCGCACTGCTTACAGTCACTTTTCGCAAATATTGCGGCTTGCCCCAGGAGACTATGTTTTAGCTGGTGAACATAAAGCCGAAGCATTGGAAAGTGCTGTAGGGATGGTTTGGCAGATCAACTGCATTGCCGAGAAAGAAACTGCGCTCATTGCAACGC
>JAYUOP010000089.1:0-10586 GCA_043760745.1 Hyphomicrobiales bacterium | reverse complement strand
GTGATCGCTGCTGTCAATGATGTCTTGCCATGGTCAACGTGACCAATCGTGCCGATATTGCAATGCGGCTTGTCGCGGTTAAATTTTTCTTTGGCCATGGTCAAATATCCTCTTCAAATTTCAAATCATTCGGGCTTGCCATACGAAGCCCCCCTTGGGGCGAAGTCTGGAGCGGGTGAAGGGAATCGAACCCTCGTATTGAGCTTGGAAGGCTCCTGCTCTACCATTGAGCTACACCCGCAAATTTCGTTTCGTAGTCGTTCAAAACGTTCGTAAGCGCTTGGCCCTGTTCCCCAAAAAACGAATGGTGGGGGAGGTAGGACTCGAACCTACGAAGGCGAAGCCAGGGGATTTACAGTCCCCCCCCTTTGCCACTCGGGACACTCCCCCGATTCGTAATTTTAGAACAAGCCAAACGCCAACATGCTCCAGTTTCCCAGAGCCTCTTGGTGGCGCGGTGTATGCCGGGCTTAGCCAAAACTGTCAAGCGCGTTCATCGGCAATTACTCACTGGTATTTTGGGCCGAAAACCATTTGGCATAGAGTGTATCAAAAGTACCATTTTCACGCAGTTTTAAGAGAGCCGCATTTACGGGTTTCCGCAATTCAGAATCGCGCGGAAACAAAATGCCATAGTTTTCTTTTTTGAAAATTGGCCCAACCACTTCCACTTTGCCGCGTCCGGCATTAGCGGCGTAATAGAGCAACACTGGCGCATCAAAAACCACAGCGTCGAGTTGGCCTTTTTCAAGGACCCGGAAAGCATCGTCGATCTTTTGAAATTCTACCGGCGTGACATCGTTTGCGATCAAATAAGTAGCAGCGGTGCTGCCCGTGGTCGCCCCTACTCGCTTGCCCAGCAAATCACCTGGCCCTTGAATACCGCCTTGCAATCTTTGAACCGTAAATGAAGACGTTAGGGTTGCTTGTAAATAGGTAAGGAAAAACAAACTGACCAATATAGAAAATGCAGACAGCACGCGACCAGAAACAGATTTGGGGTGATCAGGTTGCTGGCCTGCCGCAGCACCTATGGCCCACCATGTAGCCTGAAAAATTCCGGGAAAATACTTTTGCGAAAAAAGCCCCGAAGGATGGCGTCGATCCGCAAACCATGCCAAATGACCCGGCACCAAAATCAAAGCCGCCATTAACAACATCAGAATGCGCATGGGGCCAGTCGTAAACAATGCCCAAATCTGCCGGAAGCCTAGACCTGCATCTTTGTTCGCAGGCACCATTATTTGCAATCCGGAATCAAACATCGGTTGTGAAAAATCAAACTTTTCTTCGCGTTCAGACGTTATAGAGATGGCCGCAATTGCAAGAGCGCCCTCGCCGGCCTCAACCCCAGCAATAATTTCTTTCACATTTTTCTTTTCAACCCATTGGTAATTAATGGCCAACTCTTTGGCAATCGCATCCCAAAGTTCAACCGAAAAACCGGAATAAGCGTCACCTTTTTTGATAACGAAAGGTGGCAAAACCCGCGTAACAACGTTGATTGTAGCGGGCACCTTGGACGGTGTGGCATCCTGCGCAAAAGCATGGCCAGAAACCAACAGCCACAGCGCCATAAAAACCAGTCCAAAAATCCGCAAAGCCCCAACCTCAAATTTGCAATCGCGACTAATTACCATGAACATTGCAATTTACAACAACCGAAAAAAATAGATAAAAAAGTTAAGTCAAAAAACGGATTCAGTACGTATCAGTAATAGCTACCAAGCCGCTATCAACCAACAAATAAAAATTGGAACCTATAACAGTGACTAAAACTGAAAATCAGTCGGACGTAAAAATTAGTCACATTATTGATTTGGCTTGGGCTGATGATGTCTCATTTGACTCCATAGAAAAAAAATTAGGGGTCTCAGAAAAAGACGTGATCCTTATCATGCGCTCAAATTTGAAACTGAGAAGTTTTAAAGTTTGGCGTGAACGCGTCGCAGGACGAAAAAGCAAACACACCAAATTGCTCCGAACCAGCGATAAAAAGCAACTTCGTGAAAATCTCGCCGAAACTAAAGGTCAAAACTGAGCTGTGACGAAAGGTGAAGCGATTTTTTCTGTCGAGAAGGTTGCTTGTTTCGACTGCCTAACTTGCGATTAATCGCGCGCGCATCATCGCCAAATCCTGAAGCCAATCGATGCTTTGATATCTCGGCACGCGCAAATTTAATTGCTGCTTCATGATCAACAATAGGGCGAGGGTAACCCTTTGGTGGTTGTGGCATGCGCCAAGGCTCATGAATCCACTGATCTGAAACCTCCAAAAGCTCTGGCACGTAACGCCTGATGAATTTGCCGGTTGGGTCATGATCAATCGACTGTTTTATCGGGTTATACATTCGCACCGCGTTAATTCCGGTAACACCGGATTGCATTTGAAACTGTGAGTAATGAATTCCAGGTTCATAGTCAGTGAAGAGGCGGGCCATAAATGGCGCGGTTTGTCGCCAATCGAGCCACAAATGATAGCTCGCAAATGACACCAACATGGCGCGCATTCGAAAATTTATCCAACCATTGGCATGCAGACTTCGCATGCACGCATCTACGAGCGGATAGCCAGTGTTGCCATTTTTCCAAGCATCAAAGAAATCATCCCGAAAATGCGGTTCACGCATGCCTTCAAAAGCCAAATGCATACAGCGCATTTCAATTTCAGGCTGCTGTTCAAGCTTTTGAACAAAATGACAGCGCCACGCTAACCGCGATAAAAATGCGCCTAAGTTTTTGGCCAAATACTTTGCATCCTCGCTCGGCAGTTTATTTAATTCTGAAATGCGCAAATGTGTTGCTTGTTCAATTTCACGCACCGACAAAGTGCCGTAAGCGATATGCGCACTTAGTCGTGAGCAGTTCCTTGCCGAAATTCCCGGCTTTGAGATCGTTGCCATGTAATTTCGAGCACGTACTTTAAGAAAAGAATCGAGCACAGCGAGCCCAGCTTCCCGGCCGCCTTCCTGCACCTCTCCCAAGACTGCATCACCAAAAATTGCTGAATTTTTTGATGGTAACGCGTCTGTTTCAAATTCGCTAGCAACACCATTTACGTCGCCTAATTTTTCAATTGGAATTTGCATCCGGCGATTACGAATTGCCGACCATCCGTCGCGGTCTCTTAAACCTCGAACAACACCATGAGACGGCGTCTCATGCCAAGTAATGTTTTCAGTTTTACACCAATCGACAACGCGTTTGTCACGATCATAGGTCCACGCATTGCCCGTTTCTTCATGCGACCAAATTTGAACAGGACCCAATTTCGTTCGCAAGTCTTGCAACACGTCCACCACTTCGCCCACGCGAATAATCAGCGTTAAACTACGTTCAGCCAAAGCTTTACGCAATTCATTCAGTGAGTCATAAATAAAGCACCAATGACGACGCGAAACGTCAGGCAATTTCCAATACGTTGGTTCGACAATGTAAAGTGGAACAACCCGCCCAAGCTTCGCCGCCGATAGCAGTGGGTGATGGTCGACAATTCGTAAATCGCGTTTAAACCAAACTATGTTTATTTCGTCGTGCATCGAACTCTCTGGACTTGCCAATTTGAAAATGAAAAAGGCAGCACTCGCGTGCCGCCTTCTCCTAAATCAAAATCGTTTTTCAGTCGTTATTGACCATATGACCAATGTTCTTAAAAGCCTTCGGATTGCTTGATTTGAGAACAAATCCCCAAATCAATCCAATCAAGATAATGGCCAAACCAATATACGGAATACTTTGCGCAAAACTATTTGTCCCGCCCAAAGTAGAAAGGTTAGCAATCAAAGTGTAAACCAACCACAGCTGAACAACGAACGAAACAGCAGGAGCAATCAACGTCGTGAAGACATTTCCGCCGCCGTTTTTCTTGAACCACATGATCACAGCAATCGACACAACCGCTTGCAGCACGAGCAGCAAACCGGTGCCGAGCACAGCAAACAAGGTGTATACACCGAGCCAAGCTTGAGCTGATGGATCATTGAAGCCATAACCTAAGCCGTAAAGCACCACCCAAATAGCAGCCAGAACCGATTGAACGGCAGACGCTTTATGTGGGCTTTTGTGATGGTCATGGGTTTCAGCAACTGCAGCTGGCAAAATACCCTCGCGGCCTAACGAATACATATAACGAGCGGCGGTGTTATGGAACGCCATACCGCAAGCAAATGAACTCGTCAGAATGAGAATGAACATCACCTCATAAGCCCAACCGCCAACGAATTGCTGGATTGGAGCTAAGAAGAAATTGACGCCATCTGAATATGCCTTTGCGGCCATATCTGCATTTGTCGGATAAGCCGAAACTGCGCACCAACTGACAATGACATAGAAAATGCCAAGCCCAATAACAGAATACATCAATGATTGTGGAATAATGCGTTTAGGGTCCTTTGATTCCTCGGCGTAATTTGGCGCCATTTCAAATCCAACCCATGACCAGAAAGCCATAAACACACCAACCGCAGCCGCTCCAACCGGAATGGCAACGTCGCCAACTTTTTGTTCGGCGAGTGGCGTATACACGTTGAACACATTCAATGACTCAAGAGAAAAGCTTGTGCCCGTTTTTGCGAATACGACACCCAAAACAAAAATCACAAGAATGGCAATTTCAGCAATTAAAGCCGCGCCCAGAATGCTGGCGGAAAGCTTCACATCTCGATACGCAAACACTGAAATGACCGCAATCATAAGCAAGGCCAATACGAGCCACGGCACATTAATGCCGAAATGATCATTCAACCATTTGTTGCCAAAGAACGCAAACAAGCCAGTCAGTGATGCTTCAAACAACGAGTAACACGCAAGCGAAGTAAACCCGGCTGACATGCCAACTTCGCGGCCAAGACCTTGTGAAATAAATGAGTAAAATCCGCCGACGGACGAAACCCGCGACGCCATAGCCGCATAGCCTATCGAAAAAATGGTGAGAACAATGGTGGCCAGCAAAAAGGCTGCTGGTGTATAAGTACCAATTCCATAACCCGCCGCAAATGGAACGTTACCAAGCATTGCTGACATCGGCGCTGCACCCGTTACTGCGAGGAACAAAACCCCGACAAGTCCTACCGCACCGCCTTTAAGTTTATTGACGCTTTTATCTCCAGACACATTGACTGTGCCATCATTTTTACCCTGAGCCATGTTGGCCCTCCCTTGTTTTTATTGACCGTTGCCAAGCCAAATCAAAAACGTTGGGCCGGGGTCAAGATCATACTTAAGTCTAAATTAATCATTTTGCCAAGCCCATGATGGCCATCACCTCAGCACTGCTCATGACATGGCAATAAATATTGTTGATAATCTCTAACTCGTGGTTGTGAAGTGCGTCGCTCGCCGCAGCGCAGCAATCTTCCACCACAACCACACCAAAACTTTCATCCGCCAAACTGCGCACCGTTGAGGACACGCATTGATCAGTGAAAATCCCGCAGCAGATCACATTTTTAATGCCCATATTGTTGAGGATCAAACGCAGGTTCGTGCCCGTGAGTGCCGAATCCGTGGTTTTGGTCACCGTGATCTCATCGCCAATTGCCGCCAACTCCGGCACAATTTGCGAAGGCTGATCATCTTTCGGCAGCAGCAAATTATTCCACCCCGGCATTTTTTGAGAAAGCGATCGTTCCCGCCCATCCCGCGACTGCGTTGCAATCCGCGCAAAAATACATTCAATCCCATTCGCCCGCGCAAACTTTAATAGTTGGGTAGTGCGCGGAATAACTTGAGTCTTCATCCGCCCATGAAACCCATCCCAAGCATCAAACCGCCGCTGTTCATCAACGCCCAAAGTAGCGCGATCTGGCCGCACCAAATAAGTATTCTGAATATCAATAACGAGGAGTGCCGTTTCTTTTGGCAAAAGCACCGGATCAGAGGACTCTGGCGCACCGTCATAATACAAGGAGCGATATTGGGTTTTCCAAGTCATGAAATTCTATCCATTTTCCAACAGCAATTGTAAGTAAGCGAACTTAGAATTGCCAAAACTCAAACTCTCGATAATTAGTCTAGCTCGAAAACTTTACGACACCACAACTCTCATTAAAATTTTAAGTCTACTTGGCGCTTTGCTTAAACCAAATTCCGCCATTAGGCCTCAACATACTCAGCTATGCTGGTAGGGATGGGAACAACAATCCCATCTTCTCGCAAACCTTCGACATGAAATCGGATGGCGTCTCTTATCTCAATTTCCGTTTCTGAAACTGTAGCTCCGGTTGCAATACATCCTGGCAAATCTGGAACATAAGCCGAGAAATTGGAGCCTGCCTTTTCGATTACAATGGCGTATCTCATTTTCACTTTTCCTTCAAACCAGCTTGCTTCATAATACTATTAAACGTTCCGGGCGCTGTGTCATCACTCAATTTCCCTGCCACAGTTACGCGTCCGTGCTTAGACTTATGTTTGAATTGTCGATGGCTTCCACGGGTTGCAACAATATACCATCCATCGTCTTCAATGATCATAATAATTTCGCGCACTTTTTGCACAGTTAAATATCCAACCCATCCGCACTCACAAATTCCGCCCGCTCGGTGATAAAATTAAACCGCTCCTCAGGCTTTGCGCCCATCAGCTGCTCTACAATCCGCGCCGTGGAATTGCGCTCGGCATCGGATAACGTGACACGCAAAAGCAGACGCTTAGATGGATCCATGGTCGTCTCTTTCAACTGCGCCGGCAACATTTCACCAAGCCCCTTAAACCGCGATACCTCAACCTTGCCGCGGCCGCTCATTTCGCCTTTCATTAATTCATCTTTGTGCTGATCATTTCGCGCATAAGCCACGCGGTTTCCTTGCGCGAGCTTATACAAAGGTGGCACAGCCAAATACAAATGCCCTTCATCAATCAACTTCGGCATTTGGCGATAAAAATAGGTGATCAGCAATGAAGCGATATGTGCGCCGTCAACGTCAGCGTCGGTCATGATGATGACCTTTTCATAGCGCAAATCTTCTTCGCGGTATGAAGCGCCTGTCCCTGCCCCCAAGGCCTGTGTTAGATCGCTAATCTGCTGATTAGCCGCAAGCTTATCTTTGCCTGCATTGGCGACGTTCAGAATTTTCCCACGCAATGGCAAGATCGCTTGATTGAGGCGGTTTCGCGCCTGCTTGGCGGACCCACCAGCACTATCACCTTCGACGATAAACAACTCAGACCCCTGCGCCTGTGTGGCTGAACAATCCGCCAGCTTTCCGGGCAACCGCAATTTGCGAATTGCAGTTTTGCGGCCCACTTCCTTTTCCTGCCGCCGTCGAACCCGGTCTTCCGCCCGCTCAACAATCCAATCGAGCAAACGATCGGCCTGTGCGGGATGGCCCGTCAACCAATGATCAAAATGATCGCGCACTGCGTTTTCCACGATACGCACAGCTTCAAGTGTCGCCAATTTATCCTTCGTCTGCCCTTGAAATTCAGGCTCGCGAATGAACAGAGATAACAGCGCGCCAGAAGACACCATGACATCGTCAGACGTAATTACCGCCGCGCGTTTATTATTCGAAAGCTCACCATAAGTTTTGAGCGAGCGGGTTAATGCATTGCGGAAACCTTGTTCATGCGTACCGCCATCATGGGTGGGGATAGTGTTGCAATACGAAGACGAAAATCCATCTTCGCCACCAAACCAAGCCACCGCCCATTCGACCGAGCCATGCCCACCCTCTTTTTTCACATTGCCAGAGAATATCTCATCGACCACACGGGTCTTGCCCTCCAGCCGCTCAGCCAGAAAATCTTTCAATCCGCCCGGAAAATGCAAAACGGCTTCGGCCGGTGTTTCTTTATCCTTCAAATGCGACGGATCGCACTTCCAGCGAATTTGCACACCGCCAAAAAGATACGATTTCGAACGCGCCATTTTGTAAAGCCGCGCTGCCAAAAATGTCGTGTTGCCTTTGCCGAAAATTTGGAAATCCGGCAAAAATTTAACGGTCGTCCCGCGCCGCCCAGAAATTTTTCCCATAGGCTGTAGCGGTCCCTGCGCATGCCCCCTACGATACTCCTGCCGATACAATTGTTGCCCGCGCGCCACTTCCACTACCAAATGCTCCGACAAAGCATTGACCACAGAAACACCAACCCCATGCAAGCCACCGGACGTTTCGTAAACCTTTGAGTCAAACTTACCGCCAGCATGCAGCGTCGTCATAATGACTTCGAGCGCCGACTTATCTTTAAACTTCGGATGCGCATCAACCGGAATGCCGCGCCCATTATCGGTCACCGACAAATAACCATCCGCCAAATACTCAACCTCAATCCAAGACGCATGCCCTGCCACGGCTTCATCCATGGAGTTATCAATGACTTCGGCAAAAAGATGATGCAACGCTTTTTCATCCGTACCGCCGATATACATCCCCGGACGACGGCGCACCGGCTCTAAGCCTTCGAGCACTTCAATATCGGCCGCAGTATAGCTTTCTTCGCCCTTCGACTTTACAGTCGCTGCTGGTTTCGGCGCAGGCTTTGGCGCTGTTGGCAAATCGCCAAAGAGATCATCTGATTTTTCTGCCTTGGCCATTTTCTAAAGTCACCTTCCGAATCAATTCCCCAAATGAGTATGCCAGATGGCAAGTTGGAGCAACAAAAGGTGATCAAACTTTGTGGCATTGCACAATAAATCACACCAACATCGTGAAGCAGCGCAGCAAACCCTTCGCAACCGCGAACCAGCAGGCAACATGCTTAACACTTTCTTGACATTCGACTTTAGTGGATGTTTCCTGTCAATTAAGAAACTTGCCCCAAAGCAAATAATCACAAAAATGGGGCGTCGCGCAGCAATGGGGATTTCAGCGCGTAACGCTAGGAGGGAACAAAATGTCTGATCTTAATCAGCGTATTGAAAGTATGTACCAAAGCGATGTGAGAGGCGCATGGATTTTGGTTGCATTACTTTGGATCGTTATCTTGTTTGTCTTGCTCATGTCATGGCCTTACATTCCTGACAATGGCATAAAAATTGTGGTTGCAATAGCAGCTGCGGCAGTTTTGATTTTCAACACAGCCTCAGTGAGTGCCATGGTCAAAAACTATGCCGCCGACAAAGAATTTATTTATGGCCTGGACATCAAAAATCTTGATGCCTCCCGCCAGAACAAGAATTAAGGAATAAACAATCATGGCAAAATACACGCCGCCTGAACAGTCGAAGGGCATGCAAATTTTTGACACCGTGTTTTTGGTTGGAGCGATCTTTCTAGCGCTCTGGCTACCACTAAAAGCAGGTTGGGTTGGGGTTTCAAAATCAATTGAGCCAATTGCTAATCCAACATGGGAGTCCTTGAAGCAATCCCCGGCTATGGTAGAGCAATGGGTTAAGCTTGGCTTTGCCGACGCCGCCGCCGCACACGACATCATCCAAAACAAATTTGACTACACAATCGATTGGACACAGCTCATTCTCATGACCGCGGTTTTGGTCGGCTATTTCGTTTTTCTATTCAAGGCTTCCGACCAGGAATACCGCGATGTGATCAACGAAAAGTTTAACGAGAAATAAGGAGAGAAAACCATGTGGACAACTCTCGCAAACATTGGTTGGGCCATTTCAGCTGTCTCTGCAGCTTGGATGCTCTACGATTGGTATAAAACCGATACCAGCTATTCTGAATCCGTGCTGACGTCATCCCGCGAAGGCGAGATTGAAGCAGTGCAAGAAAAACATAAGATTTGAGGAGGCGATAATGGCAACTGCAACACAAGCCGGATCAGCTCCGCAAAGAGTTTCACTATCTCGCGTACTAGGCCCCGTTCATGTTTGGGCGCTGGGTGTTGGCATTGTTTTGGTTGGTGAATACACCGGCTGGAATTTTGCCGCTGATAAGGGCGGAACACTGGCAGCCCTCGTAATCTGCTGGGTCATGGGACTGCTTTACACATCCGTAGCAATGATCGACTCGGAGGTAACATCAACCGTTGCTGCTGCTGGTGGTCAATACGCGCAAGCTAAACATATCGTTGGACCTCTCATGGCGTTCAATGTGGCGCTCTACCTCGTGTTTGCATACACAATGTTGGAGGTGTCAAACTCAATCCTTGTCGCGGATACGATAAAATCTTACGCGGGTGAGAGTTTCACCACGTGGCACTATAACGGCGTGATTGCGACCGTGATTGTGCTGCTCGCAGCGCTGAATTATCGCGGCGTTCTCATGTCCTTGAATGTGAACTTTGTAATCACCGCGATTGCATACTTAGCAATTATCATTCTGTTCTTCTCTGTCCAACCATGGAGCCAAGGGGCGGTTCTCAAACTTGGCGAAATGGTCACACCAGAAAACGCCCTTCCTTACGGATGGATCGGTGTGGTTGCCGCATTTCACTGGGGTGTATGGTATTACCTTGGTATTGAAGGCACAACACAAGCAGCAGAAGAAGTTCGCTCGCCTGCGCGTTCGCTGCCATATGGCACTATGGCTGGCATGATTACCCTGCTCATCGGTGCTTCATTGACCTGGTATATTTGTGCATCATTGATGCCTTGGGAATATTTGGGTTTTACCTATTTTCCATTGCTTGATGCTGGCAAGTTAACAGGCAACAAACTCTTAGAAAATCTGATGTTCGTG
>JAYUOP010000088.1:0-10618 GCA_043760745.1 Hyphomicrobiales bacterium | reverse complement strand
GGCCGCGCTTGCATTATGTCTCCAATGTTGATGGCGCACATATTGCAGACACGCTGAAAACCCTTGATCCTAAAACCACACTGTTTTTGATCGCTTCTAAAACGTTTACCACCATTGAAACCATGACCAATGCGGCATCTGCACGGAAATGGGTGGTGAAGCATTTGGGCGAAGCGGCAGTTCCAGCGCATTTTGCGGCAATCTCTACTGCACTGGATAAGGTTGCTAAATTCGGTATTCCAGCCGAACGGGTATTTGGATTTTGGGATTGGGTTGGCGGTCGTTATTCGATTTGGTCAGCCATTGGTTTGCCCTTGATGATTGCGATTGGGCCCAAAAACTTCCGGGCATTTCTTGATGGCGCGCATGCGATGGATCAGCATTTCTGCAGCGCCAAGCCCGCCGAAAATCTGCCCATGCTGATGGCGATGATCGGGGTTTGGCATCGCAATATCTGTGGACATGGGGCGCGCGCTGTCATTCCTTATGATCAACGCTTGTCGCGGTTTGCGGCTTACTTGCAGCAGCTTGATATGGAGTCTAATGGCAAGCGGGTTACCCTTGGCGGAAAAGCAATCAAGGGCTCAACGGGTCCACTAGTGTGGGGTGAGCCCGGCACCAATGGCCAACACGCGTTCTTCCAACTCTTGCATCAGGGAACCGATATCATTCCAGTTGAGTTTCTGATTGCGGCCCACCCACATGAAAAAAACATGGGCGAACATCATGCTTTGCTCGTTGCCAATTGTTTGGCGCAAAGCCAAGCCCTCATGAAGGGGCGCACCCTGGCTGAGGCTGAAGCACAGCTTAAAGCCATGGGGAAATCTTCAGCTGACGTAAAGCGCTTAGCGCCGCACCGCGTGTTCACCGGCAACCGCCCGACGATTACTTTGGCCTACCAGAAACTTGATCCACATACGCTTGGCCGACTGATTGCACTTTATGAACACCGGGTTTTTGTTGAAGCCGCGATCTGGGATATCAATGCCTACGATCAATGGGGGGTGGAGCTTGGCAAGGAATTGGCTACGGGACTACAGCCGGTTGTGGAAGGTCGTCAGTCTACGGATGGTTTAGATGCATCCACAGCGGGACTTGTCACCTATATGCGTGGGATTAACACTCCACCACGTTAACCGCCAAGCCACCGGTTGAGGTTTCTTTGTAGCGGATGTTCATATCAACGCCAGTTTGGCGCATGGTTTCAACGCAGGTGTCGAGGGGCACGAGATGGGTGCCGTCACCGCGCAATGCGAGCGACGCGGCAGTGACGGCCTTCACCGCACCAAAAGCGTTGCGCTCAATGCAGGGGACTTGCACGAGGCCACCGACGGGGTCGCAGGTCATGCCGAGGTGGTGCTCAAGGGCAATCTCTGCGGCGTTTTCAATCTGGGCATTTGTGCCGCCAAGGGCCGCACATAATCCTGCTGCAGCCATGGCGGAAGCGGAACCCACTTCGCCCTGACAGCCAACCTCAGCGCCAGATATTGATGCATTGTGTTTGATGATGCCGCCGATGGCGGAAGACACGAGAAGGAAGTTACGAATGCCGTCTTGATTGGCGTCCGCCACGTGATCGAGATAATAGCGGATAACAGCGGGCATAACGCCAGCCGCACCGTTGGTGGGGGCTGTGACCACTTTGCCGCCAGCGGCATTTTCTTCATTTACTGCCATGGCATAAACCGAAAGCCAATCCATAACCCGGTGCGGCTGTAAGGAATTTCCGCCCTGCTCTGCTTTTAATTTTGCATAGATATCAGCAGCACGGCGCCTCACTTTTAAGCCGCCGGGAAGAGTGCCACCAAGTGCGAGCCCGCGCTCCATACAGGAATTCATCGCGTTCCAAATTTCGTCGATCTTGCTGTTCAGTGCCACACCATGATGAACTGTTTCATTTGCTCGTTTCATTTCGGCAATCGAGAGGCCGCTTGCTTCACCCATGGTCAACATTTGAGCAGCGGTTGAAAACGGAAAGGGTACCGACTTCAGATTTTCGGTTGGTGACATTTCGGGCTGTTGCAGCTCGGTTTCTGAAACCACAAAGCCACCGCCAATGGAATAGTAGGTTTCGCTGAAAAGGATAGCACCCTCGGGATCAATGATGGCCAACACCATGCCATTAGAATGGCCGGGAAGGGCTGGGCCGTAATCGAAGACCACATCTGTTGCGGGATCGAAGTGAAGCGTTGTTCCCGAGGCCAGAGTTACAAGTCTAAGCGTTGCCATCTTTGCCAAAATATTATCGACGGCATTGGGGTCAATTTTTGCGGGCGTTTGGCCAGCAAAACCGAGCACGATGGCGAGGTCGGTGCCGTGGCCTTTTCCAGTGAAGGCGAGAGAGCCGTAAAGTGTTGCGCGCAGACAGGAGGTAGCTGGAATGGATTGCGCTGCAACCAAATCTAAAAACCGACGCGCCGCAACCATCGGTCCCACGGTGTGCGAACTCGATGGGCCGATACCAATTTTAAAGAGATCAAAAACGGATAAGAACATCGGCAGATTTCTTTCTCTTATGGCCGGTAAAAATCTCCGCCCCAATAAAGCAAAGGTTTTCCGGCTTGGCGTTCCGTAAAGCTCAAAACTTCACCAACAAAAATTACATGATCGCCGCCGTCGTAAGCATGACGTTTGCGACATTCAAAAACCGCCAACGCATTGTCAAGGACAGGACTGCCGGTAACACCCGTATGATGCGGCACATCACGCCACTTATCAGTCCCCGATTTTGCAAACCGCAGGGCCATTTCTTCGGCATCATCTTTCAATACATTCACGGCGAAATATTCGGCAGTCATGTAAGTTTTAAAACTCATGGCAGTGTTAGCAAGGCTCCAGAGCACAAGGGCTGGATCCAAGGAAACCGAATTGAACGAACTTGCCGTTGTTCCAATCAAATGGCCGTTGGCCGCTTTCGTGGTGATAATGGTAACGCCTGTCGCAAAGGCGCCAAGTGCATTGCGGAAGCGTTTTGAATCGGCTGTGGTCATAGCCACTTCTATCGTGAAACTCTTGACGAACTCAAGTGACGCATTGTCATAGCTCCAGGTATTTTTGCCTGCTATGTGAAAGATCTGGAGGGGTTTATGTCGGCAGTATTACTCGGACTAATGGCGGCCTTTAGCTGGTCTATTCACGACCTCATGGTGCGGAAATTTGCGCCAAGCCTTGGGGCGTTCAGGTTGGCCTTTACCATCATGCTCATGGGCGCTGCATTGCTGGTCGGGATTGTTCTCTGGCGTGGGCAAATTTGGGCGGGTGGCACACAAGGTATCACTTACGCTTTGCTGTTGGGCGTGGCTTATGCCTGTGCGGTTGGCGGCTTATATAAGGGGTTCAGTCTGGCGCCGGTTTCAATCGTTGGGCCGCTCACGGCGGGATACCCTGCATTGGTGGTGCTTTGGGGCATGATGTTTGGTTTGGTGCCAACGTTCTCCCAATGGATTGCCATAGGGGTCATCTTAGCGGGCACAGTGGTGGTCGGTCGCTTTGGCACAGAAGAACCTGGTAACAATGCGATCGCACCGGGGAATTTTCCTTGGGTCATTGGCTATTGTATTTTGGCAAGTTTTGGTTTTGCCGCATCTGTCGTGCTTGGTCAAAATGCCAGCATCGGTTTGGGCGAATATGAGTCCGCATTTTTGTCGCGCTTTACAGCGGCTGCAGCTTTATTGCCGTTTATGATCCCTGAAAAATCGACATCCAAAATAAGCTTCAAACTCTGGCCAACTTTAATGGTCATTGGCTTTTTCGATGTGGCAGGGGTGGTTGCTGTCAATGCTTCAGGCGCATTCCCGGACCGGGAATTCGCCGCCATGGGGATTTCTGCTTATGGTGCAATCTCTGTTATCTTAGCGATGATTTTTTTAAAGGAAAAGGTCACCCCGCCGCAATGGTTCGGCATCGCCATGATTATCGGCAGTGTGATTTTTCTCGCTTGGCCTTAATGCGCCTCGTCCCAATTCTGCGCGGCTCTGGCGTCGACTTGCAGTTTCACACTTAACGCCACAGCGGGAGCGGATGCATTTTCCATGATGCGTTTGATCACAGGAATTGTCGCGTCAATTTCAGCGTCGGCCACTTCAAAGATCAATTCATCATGGACTTGGAGCAGCATTTTTGCATTCAGGTTTTCAGCTCTCAAAGCTGGCAACATGCGGACCATGGCGCGGCGGATGATGTCGGCGGCCGCACCTTGAATGGGCGCATTGATAGCAGCGCGTTCTAAGAAGGCGCGTTCGGAAGCGTTAGGCGAGGTGATGCGCGGGAAATGGCAGCGGCGACCGAAGATGGTTTCCACATAACCATTATCACGGGCGAATTTTTTGGTTGATTCCATATAGTCTTTGATGCGGGGAAAGCGGGCAAAATAGGTCTTGATATAGGAGCCTGCTTCTTCCCTTGAGATGCTCAATTGATTAGCGAGGCCAAAGGCGGAAATGCCATAAATGATGCCAAAGTTAATGGCCTTGGCGCGACGGCGAACCGCACTGTCCATGCCTTCAATCGGCACGCCAAACATTTCACTGGCGGTCATGGCGTGAATATCGAGGCCGTCGGCAAAAGCTTTTTTGAGCTGCGGGATATCAGCGACGTGAGCCAGCACGCGAAGCTCGATTTGGCTGTAGTCTGCGCTGATCAGTTTTGTGCCGGGGGGTGCGATAAACGCGGTTCGAATGCGCCTACCCTCTTCGGTGCGGACGGGAATATTTTGTAAGTTTGGATCGCTAGACGAAAGCCGCCCGGTTGAGGTTGCCGCCATTGAGTAGCTGGTATGAACGCGACCGGTTTTAGAGTTGATCACATTTTGCAACGCATCGGTATAGGTTGAGCGGAGCTTGGTGAGCTGACGCCAATCAACGACGCGACGCGCTACCGCCACACCTTGGTTGGCGAGTTCTTCAAGCGTGTCCGCATCGGTGCTCGAGGCACCGGTTGCGGTTTTGCGGCCACCGGGAAGACCCATGCGGCCAAACAGAATATCGCCCAATTGCTTTGGCGAGCCGATGTTAAATCGCTCACCCACAATTCCATGAATTTCAGTTTCAATAGTGGCTGCGGTGCTGGCAAATTCCGACGAAAGACGGGCTAACACATTGCGGTCAACGGTTATGCCATTGGCTTCCATATTGACGAGAACCGGAACCAATGGACGCTCTAGGGTTTCATACACGGTAAGTTTTTTCTTCTGCAAAAGCCGCGGTTTCAATATCATCCACAGCCGCAATGTGACATCGGCGTCTTCGGCGGCATAGGCTGTGGCCTTATCAAGCGGGACTTGATCAAAAGTCAGTTGCGATTTGCCAGAACCCACTACCTCTTTGAACGCAATTGGCTTGTGACCCAAGTGACGCTGCGAAAGTTCATCCATACCGTGCCCCACGTCACCTGATTCCAAGACATAAGAAATCAACATGGTATCGTCGAGTGGCGTTATTGAAATACTATGTTGTTGCAAGACCAACATATCGTATTTCAGGTTTTGGCCAATTTTTAAAACCGCAGGATTTTCCAGCATGGCTTTGAGTTTTTCCAAAGCTGACTTACGATCCATTTGGCCCGCAATTTTTTCACCCCCGAACAGGCCGCCGCCTTCGCCCACATGAGTGAATGGAACATAGCAAGCCTTGCCCGGACTCAAGGCTAAAGATACGCCAACAAGATCAGCCTGCATGGCATCCAATGAATTGGTTTCGGTATCAAAAGCGACAAACCCTTGGTCGGTAGCCGCTGCAATCCAGCGCTCTAGTGTCGCCAAATCCAGAACCGTTTCATAAGCTGAGCTTACGATTGGAATTGCTAACAAAGCGGTTTCCGCAGCGGTGATTTCATTGGCGAAAAGATCAGGGGTTGTGGCAGTAGCAGGTGGCGCATTTGCCGGGTGGACAACGGGTATAAACTCCACACCCTCAGGCGGCCAGTTTTTTACAATGACTTCGATGGGGGCGATTTCATTAGCGTCAGCGTCAAGAGCTGCTGCAATTTTTCGGGTGAAAGATGTGAAATCGAGCGCCTTCAGAAAGCCAATGAGCTCGGTGGCGCGGGGTGCCGCAACCGCAAATTCATCAATGCTGGTAATGCCAGTAACTTGATCATCAAGGGTTACAAGTCGCATGGAAATGCGGGCTTGCTCAGCAAAAGCAATGAGATTTTCGCGGCGTTTTTCTTGCTTGATTTCGTGGGCCCGCGACAGCAGTGTTTCGAGATCGCCATATTCAGTGATGAGCTGCGCGCCCGTCTTTAGACCAATGCCGGGAACACCGGGAACATTATCAACGGAATCACCGGCAAGTGATTGCACATCAACCACGCGGTTTGGGGCGACACCAAATTTTTCAAACACTTCTGGATCACTGATCTCACGATCCTTCATGGTGTCGAGCAGCATGACACCAGGCTTCACCAATTGCATGAGATCTTTGTCGGACGTTACAATGCGGACCGTAGCCCCTGCCTCAACCGCGTGGCGGGTGTAGGTTGCAATAATGTCATCGGCTTCGTAATTGGCAAGCTCGACGCAAGACACATTGAAGGCCCGCGTGGCCTGTCTAATCAAATCAAATTGCGGGCGCAAATCGACCGGTGCTTCGGGGCGGTTGGCTTTGTAATCAGGATAAATTTCATTACGAAAAGTTTTCGACGAGTGATCAAACACCACGCAGAGGTGGGTTGGTTTTTTGTCACTTCGATTTTCCGTTAAGAGCTTCCACAACATATTGCAAAAACCCTGCACGGCGCCCACCGGCAGACCATCAGATTTCCGCGTGAGCGGTGGCAAAGCGTGATAGGCCCGGAAAATATATCCGGACCCATCAATCAGATAGACATGATCATCAGGCTTTAATTTTGGAAGGGCGTGGTCGCTTGGTTTTGGGGGCTGGTTGCTCATGCGGCTGAGTATGCCAGCTCAAAAGCTTTGTGGGAAGACTTAGCCACTTTGGTCTCACGAACAAAAATGCCAGTGGTGTATTTTTCACAAATTGATGGAGTATGAGGGGCCCAGCGACCGCGATGCTTGTGACAAGTAATGCGATTAAGCCTGCATTGCTTTCAGGCCAAAATTTGTGAAGTAAAATGCGCGCGGGAGCCATGAAGATGAAGAAAGCTAAATAGATCACAATTGAATTTTGACCGCAGTACCGCAAAGCTTTTGCCAAAGTAATCCGTTCTAACAAAACTGCAGTCATGACAACTGCACCTGCTCCGACAAGGCCGAGTATGAGACTGATCAAGGGCGCTTCCGACAGGCCGTTGTTCACGAACCACGCGTTGGCCGCGCCCCAGATAAACAAGCTTGAAAGCAGTGCTGTAGACGACAGATTTTTAAACACCCCCGCCATATCAAAAATGCGACTGCTCAGCCAATAGCCAGCAAAGAAGTAGACATAACGCGCGGCAGTTTCATCAATGACTGTCCATCCGGTGTGAATTGGAAGTGCTTCCAATATTCCAGCGACAATAAAGACGACTAGATTTGGAACCTGTTTCACGAGTTTCGTGAGTACAAAAAATATTGGCAATAGATGGATGAACCAAAGCGTGCTGTAGGGCTCGAAGACGCCCATTGCGTATTGTTGCACGATGCCTAGCAATCCGTGTTCGACAAATATGTCATAGCCTTTGAAGATGAATTGGATGGTCATCCAAAGCATATAGAAATAGTAGAAATGGACTACTTTACTATCGATGTATTCAGGCCATGGTCGGCTGATGCGACTTGTTAAGAATAGGCCTGAAATCAAAAAGAAGTCTGGCATGCGAAAAGGTTTTGCCCAACTTATGAACTCATGCAACCAACTCGTACCAAACGCTTTTTCAACACCGTAGGTCGAATGCATTAATACCACTAAAACGATGCAAATGCCTTTGGCGTAATCAACCCACGAAATGCGACTTCCAGCAACAAGCGTTGTCATGGTTAATGTCCTAATCCTGAAACGGCACAGATTTGCCGACGTGGGGTGCTATGCAATGCCAAAGCCAAGAAAAGGTTTTCGTGCCAAATGGACGTTCACACTTTCGTGTATGATTTCTAAAGTATTAACGCGCGTTAAGTGGGCGGGCAATTAAATGGCGTAATCACCTGAATCGGCAACAAGCCATGGGGCTTAAACTTATCCGGACGACTATGAGCTTTGAGAATAAGTTGGCAACATTGCTTCAGATCGGCCCGAAGATCGTGATGCAACACCGCGCTAATGGCCCCATTTTGCAACAATTTTGACCTCGGCTTGGCGTTTCATCACCTTGCCTGCTGAGCTCCGATATGGCTGGCATTACTCGTCTGGTTGATGCCGCCGAGACATGATCACGCTGACGCAAAGCCCGATCCACAGTTGCTAAACTAAGGCCAACTTGATGAGCAATTTCTTTAAGCGAAAACGCGCGCGCCATGTGGGTTTCGTTTTTTTAAGGTGTATTTGAGGTGTTTCTGATGCTAGATTTTTCCTTTAATCCGCTAGCTTGGATTCAACAAACGGATAATTTTGGAGTTCCATCATGACTATCATTTCAACCCAACGCGCCCACCGTGTTTGGCTGACTCCAGATCATTGCAAGCTTTCTGAATTTGCAACATTGATTGATCGTGTGACCCAGAATGCGGATTACCCATACGCAATGGCAATCACAAAAAACATTCCAATTTACGACAGCGCGCAAATCGGCAAAATTGCAAAAACCCCCGAAGGCCGCAAAGCTGTCATGGCGGAATGGGCCGATGTTTTGCAATTGGGACCTGGCATTGTGGTGTTCAAGAATGCAATGCCTGACCACGCAGTGATTGACCGGGCCAGTGCCGCTTTCAACGCCATGATCGCCGAGCAGCACCGCACAAATTCGGGCGGCGGGGATCATTTTGCAAAACCCGGCGCTAATGACCGGGTGTGGAATGCGCTCGAAAAACTCTGTCTGGCAGAGCCTGATGTTTTTGCGCATTATTATGCCAATGACATGATTGCCATGGTGGCACAGAGTTGGCTTGGTTTGGGTTACCAAGTCACTTCACAGCTGAATGTGGTGAACCCTGGAGGGGCTGCTCAATCATCGCACCGCGATTATCATATGGGCTTTCAGACGCTTGCGGAAATTGCTGAATTTCCCGCCCATGTCCACGCGCTGTCGCCAGCGCTGACGTTGCAGGGTGCTGTTGCCCATTGCGATATGCCGTTGGAATCGGGGCCCACAGTTTATCTCCCTTATTCGCAACTTTATCTGCCGGGCTATTTTGCAGCAGCCCAACCTGAATTTCGCGCATATTTTGATCGACACCATGTGCAATTGCCCCTCAAAAAAGGTGATATGGCATTTTTTAATCCAGCGGTTTTCCATGGTGCTGGTCATAACCGAACCACCGATATCAAGCGCATGGCTAATCTTTTGCAGATTTCATCGGCTTATGGCCGCGCCATGGAATCTATGGACCGTGGGCGGATGGTTGAAACATTGTATCCCGCACTTGTCGCTCTCAAATCCACGCTTTCAAAACAAGAAACCATCAATGCGATTGCGGCCTGCGCTGAGGGCTATGCTTTCCCAACTAACCTTGATCGTGATCCACCCTTGGGCGGCCTTGCACCTGCGAGCCCACAGATTATCATGGCAAAAGCCTTGGCGGAAAACTGGTCGCAAGGCGCATTGGCCGATAGAATGGCAAAAAATTCATGGGGCAGGCTCACTTGAATTTTGCCGGGTTGCCCAAGCAGAAACACTAGGATATACGTCACCCCACGCACCCGTAGCTCAGCTGGATAGAGTACTGCCCTCCGAAGGCAGGGGTCACAGGTTCGAATCCTGTCGGGTGCGCCAATTATTTCAATAACTTAAGCGACAAAGTCTCCCTGTGGAAACTGCCATTTCCGGATTATTTCCGGATAATGTGTTCTCGTGCAGTTCCGGGAAGGTTCGGGAACTGTACTGCAGCAAACTGTTGACCCTTTTCGGTCCATCCGCAATTCCTCGAAAAACAGCAGTGGGGAGCCAATGATCTTCCGTAGGTTGATGACAGGAAGATGCGCCATTGACTGCACGCCGACTATTATCGCAATCCTGTTCTCTTTTCTTGGTCGATCCCGCAATTGCATTGCTTTTCACGGCTTTCCCAATCGAAAAGATTGGAGTTCCGTGATATAGTTAGGTTGTAGATTTTCGGCTCGTCAGACTCATAACCTGAAGGTCGTCAGTTCAAATCTGGCTCCCGCAACCAAATAAAAACCCGTTATCTCAACGAGATAGCGGGTTTTCCTTTTGTACCAAATGGCGCAAAAAATCGCGCTGGGTAACACCTGGGTAACAGTTGGAAAAGAAATTGCGAGATATCCACAGTAATCGCTTATTTGGAAAGTGATGACCTGATCGAATTGCTGCAACACTGAAACTGAAGCAACTTGCATTTGAACAACATCAGCCGGTGCAAAGTCGCCGGCTCTAGTCCTGAAATTTGTGATCGGACCTCGACTAAGCCTCGCTGGTAGAGTTCCAACTTCGGCACTGGAATAAAGTGTTGGAGTAGGTATATGTGTGCGTGTAGGGGGTTGTTGGTTCGTAAATTTATTGAAATGATGGAAGCGTTGTAGTTTCTGGCAGGCACAATTTTGTGGAAGATTTGTCTATGGAAGCC
>JAYUOP010000087.1:0-10619 GCA_043760745.1 Hyphomicrobiales bacterium | reverse complement strand
GCTTTTTGACAGTCGCAGCTTTAGCGACAGGTTTTGGCACAATCTTTGGAATGGGTTTTTTTGCAGTTTGTTTATAGATTTTTTTCTTAGGCTTTGGTGGCAGATATTCCTCGTCATCATAAAGATATTCTGGCTCATAATAATCTTCGCGCAAAACCACGCGGCGCTGATCATAATAAATATCTTCATCTTCGTAAAACGAGACGGGCTCTTCAGTATACAAATAGATCTTCGGCAACATGCGCCGGAAATGCGACCAGCGCTCACCGGCCTCCGCCGTGCCAATCGAAAAAACACTCGCAGCGAGCACGCTTAACAGCAGTTTTTTATACATCTTATTCGGTTCCCAATTGTCTCAGTTGGATTTGGTGCAGCAGCGCCGCTCCGCTGCACCAATTATCACGTATCTAGAACCTATTAACTGAAACAATACGGCCATTCTGGGCCGAAACTTTGACTAAAACTTTCTGGCCTTTGCGAATAGCGGAGAACACATGATAACGCCCGCCGCAGGCCCTAGGTTTCACGCGATTGTAGCCGCGCTCATCCAGCATCCAGCGCGCTTCTTTACATGTCATGCGGTAAAATAGATCATACCGCTCATAGCCATAAAAGCGATCGAACCGATTAAAACCACGACAACGGCGATCATAATGGGATTGGCAATAATCAGACCCGCCAAGCCCAAAACCAATAAACACATCGGCCTTCGCGGATGAACTCATGGCCGACAAACCCAATGTCAATGCCGCAGCGCCTGCAATAAATAATGATTTCAAATTCATAACGACCTCCAAACAACAAAAGAAGCCAAACTGGCTTCTTGGAGTAATGTTTATGGCCAAAAGGCTGAACCTAAGCTGGCAATGCCGTTCATATTCCGTTCATCACTGTGGCTGGATTGCGGCAAAACAGAAGGCGCACCATCTCTGATGCGCCCCCGATATAAATGATTACCAAACCTTCTTCACGGAGATGATGTCACCGTGGAAGTTGACCTTTACCTTGTATGTTTTGCCATGCTTGCGGGCTTTGTAGCCATAAACGGGTGCGCTGCAATCATAGGCTTGAACATTGTGGAAACCGGCCCACTTAACAACCTTGCGGCCCTTGTTGCAGGAAATGCCAGAATACTCTTCTTCCTCATATCCGCCGTCATAAACAGGATAGTAACCGCCGTCACCGTAGCCACCATGGCCGCCGTAACCACCGCCACCAAAACCGATATCAATGTTGAAGTCGACGTTTGAACCAGCTTGGGCTTGTTGAGCAGGAATTATTGCTACCAGGGTGGTGGCAACGGCAGCGATTGCGATAAGGGACTTGTTGATCATGATATTCTCCAGTTGGGTTTTCGTTTTCTATTTGTGAGGGCAACCATCTTGGCTGCCGATGATCCGAAACTAGACCAACCAACTTGAACGCAATCAGAACCGCTCGTTCATTTTCAGTTCACTTTAAAAATATCTTGAAACTGTTTTCCGTCACACCATTTCTTGATCTGTGGATGCCCATCGGGGTTCACAGCTTAACTTGCTTCTGGCCAATTCCGGCGGAAGTCACAAAAATACATGGCTCATGGAGAATGTGAATGTTTGACCTTACCCCACTTTATCGTTCCAGCGTTGGTTTTGACCGCATGGCGCGCCTCATTGATGAAGCCGCCAATTTCGAATCCAACACTTACCCGCCCTATAATATTGAGCGGACATCTGAAAATGATTATCGCATCACGATGGCGATTGCGGGTTTCACGCCTGCTGACATCAATTTGGAAGTCAAAGGCAACGCGCTCACTGTGACCGCCAAGAAACCAGAACAACCGGAAATGAAGTCTGATTTCCTGCATCAGGGCATTGCTGGTCGTGGCTTTACCAGGCGCTTCCAATTGGCCGATCATATGACGGTGACCAAGGCCATCATGAACCATGGTTTGCTGCACATTGAATTGAAACGTGAATTACCAGAAGCTTTAAAGCCCCGGACAATTCCCATTCAAAGCGCCGATGCCGTGACTATTGAAGCGAAGTTGGCAGCTTAACATCTCAAGAGGGGCTCTGATCGGGGCCCCTCAATTACTGAGACGCGCTATTAATTTCAAAAATGCTTCAACGTCTTCCTTCGGCGTCGCAAATGACAAAACGAAGCGCACAAATATTTCATCATCTGAAATACCATCACCTAAACTATCCGGCATCCAATCATAGAATTTAGCCCCCGCCGCCAACAGCTGATCGTTTAGATGGCGGGGAATTACCGCAAAAACTTCGTTAGCCTGAACCGGGTTAGGAATGTGAATATGGTCAAATGTTGACAAACCCTTTGCCAATTCTTGAGCCAGATTATTTGCAATGCGGGCATTCTCGAGCCACAACCCGTCTTTCAAATAGGCCAGCATTTGTGCCGACAAAAACCGTCCCTTTGACAAAAGTTGACCAGACCGCATCCGACGGTAAAGAAAATCTTCTGCTAATGTGGTGTCAAAAAAGATCACCGCTTCCAGCATCATGGCACCATTTTTTGTAGCCCCGAATGACATCACATCAACGCCCGATTTCCAAGTCAGTTCGGCAGGTGTACAACCTAAGTTAACCAGCGCATTGGCAAAGCGCGCGCCATCCATATGGAGCTTCAAGCCCCGCGGCTTTACCAAGTAAGCAATTTCTTTGACTTCAGCTGGCGAATAAACCGCGCCAAGCTCTGTGGCGTTGGTCAGTGAAACTGCGGCAGGTTTAGGATCATGCTCCCCTTTGACGAAACCTTTCAAAGCCTTTGCCATCACTTCCGGATTAATCTTACCCGCTGGGCCTTGCAATCCAATGATCTTAGCGCCGCCGGTATAGAATTCTGGCAAATTACATTCATCAACGGCGATATGCGCTTCGGCATGACAGAACACTGCCCCATAAGGTGGGACCAGCGCTGACAACGCCAAACCATTTGCTGCTGATCCAGAGACCACCAAAAACGCGCGGACCTCTTTTTCAAAGATTTCTGAGAGTTGGCGCTCACATTCCTTTGAGCCGTCATCATACGAATAAGATGCGTCCGTTCCAACATTGGCGGTAACCATCGCCGCCATAATCCGTGGATCAACGCCATACACATTGTCTGATGCAAAATTCATAAGCCACTATTCTCCATGACGGCGGGTCGCGATTTTTTTTGATCCAATAAAATAATTGTGAGACCAGTCAAAATAATCAACACCATTCCTGAAATGGCGAATCCATTTGGCACATCGCCGAAGACCAACAAGCCATAAACCACCGCCCAAATCGTAAATGTATAATAGAAAGGGGCAACGACGCTGGCCGGGGCCAAACGGAAAGTAAGGAAGATTAAAAGATGGGCAAAGGTGAGTAATAATCCGGCGAGCGCCATTAAACCAAAATGCTGCGGCGTGGGCGGAATCCAGGTTTCAAATAGAAGATGGGCAACAATGGCCGCAATAAGAACCACGAGGATAGTTGAGTAAGCTACGATCAAGCCGGGAACTGTTGCGGGCACCCGGCGCCCGACCAAATCGCGCGCCGCTGAACCCAGAGCCGTGATAAAACCAACCAGCGCATAGGGCGATGCCGCCGCCGTTCCGGGTTGCGCTACCAAGATCGCACCGGCAATTCCAAGCAAAATGAGACCAAAGCGAAGACCGCCAATCTTGTCGCCCCAAATGGCCCACGTTCCAACCAAAACCAAAAGCGGCGCAATCTGGAAAATCGCCGTGGTTTCCGCAATGGGCATATGTTTCAGGGTGATGATAAAACTCAAAATCGCTAAGACCTCACAGCAACTGCGCAGGACAACCCAACGGTTGAGCAAGTAATGCAATTGTCCCGCCTGGCCGCTGGCCAAAATAATGATTGAACACCAGATTGCAGCCGATGCGCCGCGTAACGTTAAAACTTGAAATGGTGGCAAGTCCGCCATCACAAATTTCATTGCGGTATCATTTGCTACAAATAATGCAGCTGCGAGCACCATACAGAGGATGCCTTTGTGGTGGGTTGAAATCATCATGACACTTCTCTAGCGAAAGCTTATGCTTGCGCCTAGTCCTCTTCATCGAGAGCAACCACCATGGATCAAAAAAAGCAGCCAATTGATGGCACTAAAGAGCCCTCTTCCGCCTTTATGAAATTGTTCTGATTTTTTTAGGATGAATTTCGGTAACTTACATCCCATGCAAGTGCGTGGCATTCTTTTAGGATGTAATCGATTTCTTGTTTGGGTTTGACGCGATGGCCGGGTGGGTGGCCGGGGCGCATGGGAGAAGTGAATTTGGGATTGGGCAGGCTCACGCGCTTGGCGGTCCAACGGGCTAGGCGGATTGCTTGATGTGGGATATTTTCGAGGGCGTGTTTTAAGGCGGCAAGTCTACTCGAAAGGCGGTCAGTTTTGTCGATGGTTTGCGGTTTTGGTTTTGGCCAATACATTTGATCGAACGGGTTATAGGGATTGCGGGTGTACGTTTTGACAGTCAAAATGAGCGGGTTTTCAACTTTGATGAAGTCGAATGATTTGCGGGTGTCAAAGAGCTGGAATGACTTTCGTGCCGTACCTTTGCTTTTAATCACAAGCCCTTCTGGCATGGGGCGAGAGATTGCTGGTTTTATAACGAGCCCATGGGCTGCAATCACAATCAAGCGGCGCAAAGCCGATTCAGCAGGCCGCAACATGCGCTCTAAACTGCGGCCGTTAATAACGCCCAGCAGCGCAAAAAGCTCCGCCACAATACGGGTGAGGGCTATTCGGTTGATTTCAATTGCGCGGGCCCAGTCCATGCACTCTCCTTAGGTTCTGCATTAGAACAAATATAGAACATTGTCAAGAGAGTGAAAATCAACGAAATCCAGTCTCATTCTGCGCAATATTGTTGCGAATTTCTAGTGAAATTGATTCTTTACTTGCGTTTCAAATAGAAATTGCCTTATGGTATGGATAGGACAGGATAGCTGTCTCAATTTTCGTCTCTTCCCGTTGATATTCCAAAGGAATTCCCATCATGTCCATGTTGCCAGAAGGTATGCCTGCTGCAAACGGTCTTTATGATCCCCGCAATGAGCATGATGCGTGTGGGATTGGCTTGATTGTGAATATCAACAACATCAAAAGCCATCGCATTGTGGCCGATGGTCTGTCTATTCTCAAAAACCTTGAACATCGTGGCGCGGTGGGCGCTGACCCCAAGGCTGGTGATGGCGCTGGCATTATGCTGCAAATCCCGCATGATTTCTTTGTTAGCGAAGCCAAAAAATTAGGTTTCGACCTGCCCGCTCCCCAGCATTATGGTGTGGGCTATCTGTTTATGCCGCGCGAAGTGATTTACCGTCAAGACGTTGAGCGCATCTGGTGGGAAACCGCGCGCGAAGAGGGCCTCAAAATTCTGGGTTGGCGTGATGTGCCCGTCGATCAATCCGTGCTCGGCTATTCGGTCAAGGGTACTGAACCTTTCCACCGCCAGATTTTCATTGGTCGCGGGCCGACAATTAAGGATGAAGCTCATTTCGAGCGGAAGCTTTTTGTTTGCCGCAAGGTTGTGTCCAACCGCGTCATGGAAGTTTTGGGCGCCAAGGCCCGGACCTATTATCCCGTCTCCGTATCAAGCCGCACCATTGTTTATAAAGGTCTCGTGCTTGGCGCGGAACTCGGAGATTATTACCTTGATTTACAAGACAGCCGCTTGGAGTCAGCGCTTGCCCTCGTGCATCAGCGCTTTTCCACTAACACCTTCCCAAGCTGGCCACTCGCACACCCTTACCGCTTCGTCTGCCACAACGGCGAAATCAACACCGTGCGCGGCAACTATAACTGGATGGCCGCACGCCAAGCCAGCATGAAGTCAGAAGTGCTTGGCGAAGATCTCTCCAAGCTGTGGCCGATTTCATACGAAGGCCAATCCGATACGGCATGCTTCGACAACGCGCTCGAATTCTTGACCATGGGTGGCTACTCGCTGCCCCACGCCATGATGATGCTGATCCCAGAAGCTTGGGCTGGAAATCCCTTGATGGACGATGATCGCCGCGCCTTTTATGAGCATCACGCCGCCATGATGGAACCATGGGATGGCCCCGCGGCTATGACCTTCACCGATGGCCGTTTGATTGGCGCAACACTGGACCGCAATGGCTTACGCCCCGCCCGCTATTTGACCACCGATGATGGCTTTGTGCTTCTCGCCTCCGAAATGGGCTGCTTGCAATTTGCGGAAGAGCGCATCACCACCAAGTGGCGTTTGCAGCCCGGTAAAATGTTGCTCATTGATCTTGATCAAAAGCGCATTATTTCTGATGATGAATTGAAGAGCACATTGGCGAACGCACATCCTTATAAAGAATGGCTGAAGCGCACGCAGGTTGTGCTCCGCGATATGCCAAAAGCCAAGACCAAGCGCCCGAAGATTTTGGTGCCGTTGTTGGATCGTCAGCAAGCTTTTGGTTACACGCAAGAAGACATCAAAGTTTTGATGACGCCGATGGCCGAAACCGGTCAAGAGGCCACTGGCTCCATGGGCAATGACGCGCCAATTTCTGTGCTTTCTGATAAATCCAAAATGCTGGATTCCTATTTCAAACAAAACTTTGCGCAAGTCACCAATCCGCCGATTGATCCGATCCGCGAAGAACTTGTGATGTCGCTGGTGTCCTTCATTGGACCTCGGCCAAACCTGCTTGACCTTAAGGGCACGTCCAAGCACATGCGGTTGGAAGTTTCGCAGCCCATTCTCACGAATGAAGAATTGGAGCGCATTAGGAACATTGGCTCCGTGCGCGATAACCCATTCCGTACCGCCACCATTGATGTGACTTATGATGTTGCCAACGGTCCAGAATACATGGCCGCTGCTCTTGATTCCGTTTGCGCTCTGGCAGAGCGCGCGGTGCATGATGGCTTTAACATTATCATATTGTCGGACCGGGCCGTGTCTGGAGAGCGGGTTGCGATTTCTGCGGTTCTTGCTACATCGGCAACCCATCATCATTTGATCCGCAAGGGTTTGCGGACCTCAGTTGGATTGGTTGTTGAGTCTGGTGAACCACGCGAAATTCATCAGTTCTGCGTGCTTGCAGGTTATGGCGCGGAAGCGATCAATCCATATCTGGCGTTCGAAACCTTAGAAGATATGCTGCCTTCGCTCGATGAAGAAGTTAGTGCCTATGAGGCGGTCAAACGCTATATCAAGGCGATTGATAAAGGCATCTTAAAGGTCATGTCCAAGATGGGCATTTCCACTTATCAATCCTATTGCGGCGCGCAGATATTCGACGCCATTGGTTTATCAACTGATTTTGTCGCCAAGTATTTCACTGGCACAGCAACACAAATCGAAGGCATTGGCTTAAATGAAGTGGCCGAAGAAACCTTCCGCCGCCATGACGATGCATTTGGTGTGAACCCGGTTTTGAAGAACGCCCTCGAAATTGGCGGTGATTATGCTGTGCGTACGCGCGGCGAAGCCCACGTTTGGAACGCTGATACGATTTCCAACTTGCAGCATGCTGTGCGCGGCAACTCCAAAGACAAGTATCGCGAATTTGCCCGCCATGTGAACGATCAATCCGAGCGCTTAAAAACCATGCGTGGGCTTTTTGTGATCCGCAAAGCAGAATCCATGGGCAAAGCTGCGATTGATATTTCAGCTGTGGAGCCCGCTGTTGATATTGTGAAACGCTTCTCAACCGGTGCCATGTCTTATGGCTCGATCAGCCGCGAGGCGCATACGACATTGGCCATCGCCATGAACCGCATTGGTGGCAAGTCCAACACGGGCGAGGGCGGCGAAGAATCTGATCGCTATGTGAAAATGGCAAACGGGGACTCGATGCGTTCTGCCATCAAACAAGTGGCGTCCGGTCGCTTTGGTGTCACCACGGAATATCTTGTCAACTCAGACATGATGCAGATTAAAATGGCGCAAGGCGCAAAGCCTGGCGAAGGCGGTCAACTGCCCGGCCATAAGGTTGATGCAACGATTGCCAAAGTGCGCCATTCAACCCCCGGCGTTGGCTTGATTTCGCCACCACCGCACCATGATATTTATTCCATCGAAGATTTGGCCCAGCTGATTTTCGATCTCAAAAACGTCAACCCATCGGGACTCGTTTCTGTAAAGCTCGTGTCCGAAGTGGGTGTTGGCACGGTGGCCGCTGGTGTGTCCAAAGCCCATGCTGATCACGTCACGATTTCGGGATATGAAGGCGGCACGGGTGCATCACCATTAACGTCTATCAAGCACGCCGGTTCGCCTTGGGAAATTGGATTGGCCGAAACCCAGCAAACGCTTGTGGCCAATGATCTCCGCGGTCGTATCGCCGTGCAGGCCGATGGTGGTATTCGCACCGGGCGCGATGTGCTTATTGCGGCCCTTCTCGGCGCTGATGAAATTGGTTTTGCCACGGCACCACTGGTGGCTGCTGGCTGCATCATGATGCGGAAATGCCATCTCAATACTTGTCCGGTGGGTGTGGCCACCCAAGACCCTGTGTTGCGGAAGCGCTTCCAAGGTCAGCCAGAACACGTCATCAACTATTTCTTCTTCGTTGCCGAAGAGCTTCGCGAATTAATGGCGGCCATGGGTGTTGCCTCCTATAGCGCGCTCATTGGTGCAACCGAATGGCTTGATAACAAAGAAGCCATTGCCCATTGGAAAGCGCGCGGCCTCGACTTCTCAAAAATCTTTGCCAAGCCTGATGTGACTGGTCCTGTTGCCACCAAGAAAACCGCGAACCAGGATCATGGCATTGAAAATATTCTGGATCGGAAGTTGATTGCTGAAGCTCTACCCGCCCTTGAAAGCGGAAAGCCCGTCGTCATCGAAACCAAAATCCGCAATGCTGATCGCACGGCGGGTGCCATGCTTTCTGGCGAAGTGGCCAAGCGCTATGGCCATGATGGCTTGCCGGAAGACACGATCATGGTGAAGCTCAATGGTTTTGCCGGTCAAAGCTTTGGCGCTTGGGCGGCGCGTGGTGTTACCCTTGATCTCACAGGCGAAGCCAATGACTATGTTGGCAAGGGATTGTCCGGCGGAAAAATCATCGTAAAGCCACAGGCCAACATCGGCTTTGTGCCCGAAAAATCCATTATTGCCGGCAACACCGTTCTCTATGGCGCAATTACTGGCGAATGCTATTTGCGCGGCGTAGCTGGTGAGCGTTTTGCCGTGCGAAACTCTGGTGCTGTGGCCGTGGTTGAAGGTGTGGGTGACCATGGTTGCGAATATATGACTGGCGGTTGCGTACTCGTCATCGGCGAAACTGGCCGCAACTTTGCCGCTGGCATGTCCGGTGGTGTGGCTTATGTTTTGGATGAGGATGGCACATTCGCCAAACGCTGCAACCTTGCCATGGTTGATCTGCAACCCATTCCCGAAGAAGAAATGTTGATTGAGAAAAACCAGCATCACGGTGGCGATCTTGAGAGCCATGGTTTGGTGGATATCACTTCCGGCATGGACAAGCACGACACCACACGTATTCACGAACTGCTGGTGCGCCATTTTAAATACACTAACTCCGGCAAGGCCAAAACCATTCTGGATAATTGGGCAGACTATCTGCCGAAGTTCGTAAAAGTCATGCCCGTTGAATATGCCCGTGCTTTAGCCGAACTCGAAAAAGCGCAAGAGACCAGTAATGGCATGACCATCGGCGTAAAGCGGGCGTGATGCGTGTTGGAGCTTATATAAACGGATTGCGAATGGTGACAGAGCCTATGCGCTGGCCTTCATTCAAATCTTCCGTGTACAGAACATCGCAGCCAGAGAGTTCGGCAGCGGCGACGATGTTGGCATCAAAAATATTTAAGCCAGTACGCCTAGCTATATCAAACGCCAATTCATGGGTCTCGAAGCTGATTGACACAATCTCACAAGCTGCTTTGATTGGCTCAAAATACATTTCAATTTGCTCAAAAGAAAATGCGTATTTTTTTCGCGCAACCCTTACAACTTCATTCAAAACTTGTGTGCTAATTGTTGGCTCGTCGTCTATCAGTGAGAAGCATATTTCTGACTTGAATGAATCTTCAGAAATTCCGTACAGCAACACATTTGAATCTAGAAAAATTTTAGCCACGAGAGTTGGCTTCTTCTCTGTCAAACTTGAAATCTGCAGGAATTTTAGGACTAATTGCACGAACACGGTCCCACATTTCTATTCGGGAGCGTTTTCGCTCAATACGCAAAGCATCAACTTGACTATCGGGGCGAAAAGCAATTTCGTCGCCCTCTTTAACACCGAGCTTCTCAATCACTTCGGCGCTCAATCGTACCGCAAGGCTATTGCCCCATTTCGAAACTTTCATCATATCCTCCTTGGATATACATTAGACTCAAATGTATATCATAATAACGCAAAGGTGTAAACCATGGGTAAAGTAACAGGCTTCCTTGAAATCGATCGTCAGGATCGGAAATATTTGCCGGCGTCTGACCGCGTGCGGAACTATAAGGAATTTGTCATTCCGCTTTCTGAGGACGCAACCAAGTCGCAAGCGGCGCGTTGCATGAATTGCGGTATTCCATTTTGCCATAATGGCTGCCCGGTCAATAACCAAATTCCGGATTGGAATGATTTGGTTTACAATAACAATTGGGAAGAAGCTTCGCGCAATCT
>JAYUOP010000086.1:0-31290 GCA_043760745.1 Hyphomicrobiales bacterium | reverse complement strand
TCGCGAAAGCATTTGCCTAAAAATGTTTTATGTAATTAACACCAAACTCCGTCACCCCTGCGAAAGCAGGGGCCCAGCTTTGGCTGGGTTCGGTGCTTGTGACTTTAGCTGGATCCCTGCTTTCGCAGGGATGACGGCTCTTGGGGTGAAATAATGGCTTCACTTAAAGACCTTCGCAACCGTATCGCCTCGGTAAAGGCAACCCGCAAAATCACCAAGGCCATGCAAATGGTGGCGGCAGCGAAATTGCGGCGCGCCCAAGAGGCGGCTGTTGCAGCGCGCCCCTACTCTGAGCGCATGTCTGGCGTATTGGCGAACTTGGCTTCTGCAGTTGCTGGTCAAGCCGGTGCTCCGCGTCTTCTTGGTGGCACCGGAAAAGACCAAGTGCATCTCCTCGTTGTGTGCACGGCTGAACGTGGGCTTTGCGGTGGTTTCAATACCTCGATTAGCAGGCTTGCCCGCGAACATGCGGATAAGCTGATCGCCCAAGGCAAGACTGTAAAGATGATGACAGTCGGCAAAAAAGGCAATGATGCGTTAAAGCGCGTCTATGGCAAATACATTGTTGATGCCGTTGATTTCCGCGGCCAGAAAGCTGTGCGTTATGACAACGCCACAGGCGTTGGCGCAAAGATCATAGCCATGTTTGCTGATGGTGAGTTTGATATTTGCACTTTGTTCTTTGCTGAGTTCAAATCCGTCATTTCTCAAAAACCAACTGCTTTGCAACTCATTCCGGCCCATGTGGCTGGTGGTAAAGCCGCTGATCTCGGTGGTGCAGTTTATGATGCTGAGCCCGGCGAGAGCGAAATTTTGGATGATCTTTTGCCACGCAATATCTCGATCCAAGTGTTCCGTGCCCTCCTCGAAAATGCGGCATCCGAACAAGGTGCGCGCATGAGTGCGATGGATAATGCCACGCGCAACGCGGGCGACATGATCAATAAGCTGTCGATTAAGTATAACCGCCAGCGCCAAGCCCAGATTACCAAAGAACTCATTGAAATCATTTCCGGCGCAGAAGCGCTGTAAGAACCGTTAGAGAAGGATAGACACTATGGCCAAGAAAGCCGCTGCCGCTCCCGTTAAAGCTCCTGCTAAGTCGGCTGCCAAGCCAGCTCCTGCCAAAGCAGCAGCCCCAAAGGCTGCTATCAAAACATCCGGCCTCGTTGGTCGCATTGTTCAGGTCACCGGCGCTGTGATCGACGTGCAGTTTGAAAACGAATTGCCGCAGATTTTGAACGCACTCGAAACCACCAACAATGGTAACCGCTTGGTCCTCGAAGTGGCGCAGCATTTGGGTGAAAAGACCGTGCGCACCATCGCCATGGATTCATCCGAAGGCTTAGTTCGTGGACAAAAGGTTTATGACACTGGCACGCCAATCATGATGCCCGTTGGACCTGAAACACTCGGCCGCATTATGAACGTGATCGGTGAGCCAGTTGATGAAGCCGGTCCTATGCTCACCAAGCTGACCCGCGCTATTCACCAAGATGCGCCATTGTTTGTTGAGCAATCAACTGAAGCTGAAATTCTGGTTACCGGTATTAAGGTTGTGGATCTCTTGGCGCCATATGCCAAGGGCGGCAAGATCGGCCTGTTCGGCGGCGCTGGCGTTGGCAAAACAGTTTTGATTATGGAACTCATCAACAACGTGGCCAAGGCGCACGGCGGATACTCGGTATTTGCAGGTGTTGGCGAGCGGACCCGCGAAGGCAACGATCTTTATCATGAAATGATCGAATCCGGTGTGAACAAGAAGGGCGGCGGACCTGGTTCCAAAGCGGCTCTCGTATATGGTCAGATGAACGAACCTCCGGGTGCGCGTGCGCGTGTTGCCCTTTCCGGTTTGACGGTGGCCGAGCATTTCCGCGACGAAGGTCAAGACGTTCTGTTCTTCGTTGATAATATTTTCCGCTTTACGCAAGCGGGCTCCGAAGTGTCAGCCCTTCTGGGTCGTATTCCTTCTGCTGTGGGTTATCAGCCAACCTTGGCGACCGACATGGGAACGATGCAAGAGCGCATCACCACCACGCAAAAGGGTTCGATCACGTCCGTTCAAGCGATCTACGTGCCAGCCGACGATTTGACCGATCCGGCACCTGCCACTTCATTCGCGCATTTGGATGCAACGACAACATTGTCGCGCTCAATTGCGGAAAAAGGTATTTATCCTGCGGTGGACCCATTGGATTCCACAAGCCGCATGATGGACGCCCGCATTATTGGCGATGAACATTATCAAACAGCGCGCCGGGTTCAGCAGGTTTTGCAGCGCTATAAAGCCTTGCAAGATATTATCGCTATTCTCGGCATGGACGAGCTTTCAGAAGATGACAAAATTGCCGTGGCCCGCGCCCGCAAGATTGAACGTTTCATGAGCCAGCCGTTCTTTGTGGCTGAAGTATTTACCGGCACGCCGGGGAAACTTGTGGCCCTCGCCGATACCATCAAGGGCTTCAAAGGCCTGTGCGATGGTGCCTATGACCACTTGCCAGAAGCTGCCTTCTACATGGTTGGATCAATCGATGAAGCCATCGAAAAAGCCCAACGCATGGCAGCTGAGGCTGCATAATTTAAGGGACCTCATCCGGCCCGTTGGGCCACCTTCTCCTAAAGGAGAAGGGTGAAGTCTAACTTCTCTCCTCTCCTTTTGGAGAGGGTCCGGCAACGCCGGGGGAGAGGTCCCTATCAAGATTGAGGAACTTTAATCATGGCCCTACACTTTGAACTCGTAAGCCCCGCCCGTCTCCTGTTTTCAGGGGCTGTGTCCTCTGTGCAAATTCCCGGCTCCGAAGGCGAAATGGGCATCATGGCGGGCCATTCTCCGGTGCTCGCCACGTTGCGCCCCGGCGTCGTTGTCATCGCACGGGACGGTTCAGCTCCCGAACGCATTTACGTGCGCGGCGGCTTTGCCGAAGTGAATGCTGCTGGATTAACCGTGCTTGCCGAAACCGCGATCCCGATGTCAGAACTCGACGCTGCTGCACTGGCGCAACAAATCAAAAATGCCGAAGAAGATTTGGCCGATGCGAAAGATGATGAAGCAAGACGGAAAGCTTCTGAGAGCTTGGAACAGGTCAAGGCGCTCCAGAGCGCGATTTGAAGTTTTCAGTATACGAATGAACAGTTAAAGCCCGCGAGATGATCGCGGGTTTTTTTGTCTTGAATAGGTCTAAGTTTTGTTGAACAAGACAATCTTGAATGAGGTTCAGAAGACATGAAGCGTATTTATCTCTTAGTTAACATGGTATTCTTTGGCCTCACATTCGCAAACATGGCAGACGCCGCAACTATAGTTGTAGTGGGTCAAAGTGAAGTGGAAACGATGCCAGACATGGCCACGCTCACAATTGACGTCCGAAACAGGAACAAAGATGCCGCCAAGGCTCAAGCAACTAATGTCGACCAAGTTAAAAAACTAATGTCAAAAATAAATGCAGTTGGCCTTAAGACGTCAGAAATGCGCACTTCAAATTATCAATTTGCACGCGATGCCAAGAGTGATAGCGAAGGAAACATTATCGAACTTGGTTTTTATGCTGATACCACTATCGTCATTGAAACTCCCCACTTTGAACTCTTGCCGCAGATCGTAGCGATTGCGGTAATGAACGGAGCAACAAATGTAGGGGATGCGTCCTATTGGCTATCTGACGACACAGCTGTGGTTGATAAAGCGCGTTCTATCGCCTTTCAAAATGCTGATCAAGAAGCTAAAAAAGCAGCCACAGCAGTCCGGTCTACACTCGGTCCTATTTCAAAAATCGCTGTTGGTGCCGCAGCAATTGCGAACATGATGGCGGGTATTGAGGGGGGGTTAGGAGGGGGGCGCAGCGCAAAATATGAAGTAGCTAATGCACCAGCTGACATTGCTCCAAATTTGACTGTAGATATGGTAAAAGTGCAATATTTTGTAACCATTGAATATGAACTCAAATAGCCAGGTAGAAACTGTTTCCAGTCGCTCTAAAATCTATCTTCCCGCCTGGGCGGGAATGACGGTATTGTTGAGTGAAAACTTAAAATGAAAAACCTCCTCTTCATCTGCGGAGCAAATAGGCTTCGATCTCCCACGGCGGAGCAGGTGTTTGCAAATTTTGCAAATATTGAAACGGATTCGGCTGGGCTCAAGGCGGATTCGGAGCAGCTGTTGTCGGCGGAACAAATCGAGTGGGCTGATACTATTTTTGTGATGGAGAAAGTCCAGCGCACGAAAGTTGCGCGGCAGTTTCAGAAGGTGCTTAGGGGCAAACGCGTGGTATGTTTGGATATTCCGGATAACTATCGTTACATGCAGGCGGAATTTGTGGAGTTGCTGGAGAAAAAGGTGGGGCCACACATTAAGTGAGGGCCCCCTCTCCCTCCGCTGCGCTCCTCCCTCTCCCACGAGGGGAGAGGGTGAAGTAGATGTATTAGCCTTCGGTGCGGCGTGGAGCTTTTGGCGCACTTACGGTGTCTTTGGCCCAGGCGGGCTTTCCGCCGGGGCCGCGTCTTGGTGAGCCAACACCGGCACCACCACCACCACCGCCGGGCTTACCGCCAGCGAAGTTTCGATTGGTGCGCGGGCCACCGGCAGGCTTATCGCCTTTGAACCATGGCTTGTTCGGGTTTTCAGGACGGCGCTCTGGAGCCTTTGGCTTTTGATACATCACAGTTGCTTCATTGGCCATTGGCGTCCAATCGCGATCACGCGTACCACCGGCTCTACGGGCTGCTTCGTGATCGTTCAATTCACGCGGCGCATTGAAAGTTGAAGGGGCACGTTCAGCAGGGGCGGCTGGGCGCTCAGCACGTTCTGCAAATGCTGGACGTTCACGACGTGGTTCACTGCGACCTTCGCCGGGACCTTTGCGATGGGGCTTTGCTGCGGGCATGCCACCACGGCCAGCAGGAGCCAATTGCACATTGGCAAGACCCAATGGATGCTCCATGACGGGAACCGCTTGGCGAATGGTTTTTTCAATATCGCGCAGGAGGCCGCGTTCTTCCGAGGTGCAGAAAGCAATGGCGGTTCCTTCAGCGCCGGCGCGCGCGGTGCGGCCAATGCGGTGAACATAAGATTCTGGAACGTATGGCAAATCGAAATTGATGACATGGCTTACCGCGTCAACGTCAATACCACGAGCCGCAATGTCGGTGGCCACGAGAACAGCAATCTTGCCATTCTTAAATCCAGCCAGCGCTTTTTCGCGGTTGGTTTGGGATTTGTTGCCGTGGATCGCAGAACAGGTGAAATCACCATTGCTGAGGGATTTCATCACTTTGTCTGCGCCATGTTTAGTGCGGGTGAAAACGAGGGTCCGGGTCATGTTCTTGGTCTTCAGAATATCAGCCAAGAGCTTCAACTTATTCGCTGGATCAACATGGATCACACTCTGGTTCACGCGCTCAGCCGTCGTGGCCACCGGGGCCACGTCTATGCGAATGGGGTCGGTTAAAAGATTGCCGGCAAGAACTTCAATTTCCTTTGGCATTGTAGCCGAGAAAAATAAGTTCTGGCGCACTTTTGGCAACAGCTGGGTGATTTTACGAATGGCATGGATGAAGCCCAGATCAAGCATTTGATCGACTTCATCGAGGACCAAGATTTCCACATTGGCGAGGGACAAGGCCCGGCGCTCAATGAGATCGACGAGGCGGCCCGGTGTGGCCACAACCACGTCAACGCCGCCGCGCATGATTTCAACTTGCTTGCCGATGGACACGCCACCGAAGACCACAGCGCGGGTCACTTTCAAATTGCGGCCATAGGTTTTAAAGCTATCGCCGATTTGGGCGGCCAATTCGCGGGTTGGCGAGAGGACGAGCACGCGGCATTGATTGCGGGCAACACGGTCGGTGTGCGCTGCCATTTTTTCGAGAATTGGCAGTGCGAATGCGGCGGTCTTGCCGGTGCCGGTCTGGGCAATGCCGAGCAAATCGCGGCCTTTCAGAAGCTCAGGAATGGCGCGGGCTTGAATAGGGGTTGGGGTTTCATAGCCTTCAGCGGTGAGGGCTTTGAGAATGGGGGTCGAGAGTTTGAGATCAGCAAAGCTGGTCATGTGTGTCGTCTTTCATTTATGGGAACATAAGGGGGCAAACGCCAACTCGCGTTCCCATCGCCCAGGCAAAATTGCACAAGCGAAAGAGCGGGCGCTTAAACAGCCCACGTGAAAGGTTGTTCGGTGAATTGGCAGTTCGGGAACGGCGGCGCAATTTTTTGAAGCGCAACATCACGTTATTCCCATTGAGGAACAGCCAAGAATGAACACTATATGCTTATGTTGCAGTGCAATGTCAAGGGGTGGGGTGGGAGGATCAGTTATACGCTGCCCTTTTTAAGTCCTATAAAAGCCGCCCGAATCGACCTAAAATTGAATCATGTTTTCTATTAGTACCTAAACTTGGCATGAGGAAATCGCATAATGTCTAAAGAAATCAATTATATGCCGACAAAACAGGGCTCAAAGGAAATCAGTCCCGCTCAAGGCAGTTTTAACCTTGCGGTTGTAACCGAAACTGAAGTCCGAGGAATAGGGATGGGTGTGCTGAAAGATGGTACACCATTTCTACATCAACGCGGATTGGCTGCGCTTTGTGGCGTCGAAAACGCCCACATTGGTACTATTAGTTCCCAATGGAATGAAGAAGAGCAAAAGCCTCGCATTAATGCGATAAAAGATCTTTTAAAATCCAGAGGGGTAAACATCAGCTTCCCTCACATTGAATTGGTTCACAAAGGTCGCAAGTTATATGCCTATCCTGATGCAGTTTGCTTAGCGATACTTGAGTACTATGCATTTGAAGCGGGTGCGAACAGCAAGTTAGACGCTCTTAAAAACTTCAGGACATTAGCAGGCAACGGTCTCCACGACTTGATTTATTCCCAATGTGGTTATGACCCGAATAAGTCCGTACCCGAAGCTTGGAAACAATTTCATGACCGAGTTTCACTTACATACAACTCTTGTCCAAATGGTTACTTTTCAGTGTTCAAAGAAATTGCAGATATGATTGTCCATCTAGGGCAACACGGGCTACACATAGATGAAAAATTCATTCCTGATATTAGTGTCGGCAACACATGGGGTAAGTTTTGGTCCGCAAATGATTTCGACGACCAATTCAATGCGAGACAGAAATATGAACACAACTATCCATCTTATTTCCCTCAGGCACTTTCAAATCCTCAAGAAGCTTGGTGTTACCCCGAAGCTGCATTAGGTGAGTTTAGGCGTTGGTATAGAGAAAGCTATATCGGTGAAGGTAAATTCAAAAGCTACATAGAAACAAAAGTAAAGCAAAACCAATTGCCTGCTTCTTTTGCGACCCTCGCAATTTCTTCATACTCAGAAGGTCCTTGATAAAATTACACTGTTGGATTTGAAGCCTGCTCAAGCGGAAAACCTGTTATCCTCGCCCCGAAAACGCCCTAACAATTTCCGGCAGCAGGCTCATGCTGTCGAAAGTTAGTTTCGCTCCGGCTTTGCGCAAGGCGATGGTGTGGGCTGGGCGGTTGGGGTTGGTGCCGGTGAAGCCGGCAACTGTGCAGCCGGCGGCGTGGGCGGCGGTGACGCCGGTGGTGCTGTCTTCGATGACGAGGCATTGGGCGGGTTTTACACCGGCTTTTTTGGCGGCGGCGAGGAACACGTCTGGCGCTGGTTTGGGCAGGGGGACTTCTTCAAAGCTGGTCAGATTATTGCCAAAGCGGCCTGCCAGTTTGGTGATCCTGAGCGCATCGCGGATGCGTTTCATGGGGCTGTTCGAGGCCACACTCATGGTGAGGCTGAGCTGGTTTAAGGCTTTGGCAATGCCTGCCACGGGTTGGAGTTTTTCTTCATAAAGGGCGAGGAGGCGCTGGTCTTTGATTTCTAAGAGATCATCCGGGAAGGTGATGTTGTGTTCGGCCCCGAGGGCGGCGATCATGTCCTCAAAGGTCATGCCAACAAAGCGGTTATGGGCTTCTTCTTCGGTGAGGAAGATGCCGTGTTCGGCCATGAGGCTTACGTCCACCGCCATGGAGAGGGGTTCTGAATCGACGAGAACGCCATCGCAATCGAATATGATGTGAGAAATTTTCATGGGGTTGGATTAGAGAAATTTGGGGTGGGGGGCAATAGAATATTCTTTGACAGCTTAGCGGGCTGAACCAAACCTTCGAGGCTCGCTTTGCTCGCACCTCAGGATGAGGAGCGTTAAAAATAAGCCCTCACCCTGAGGTGTCCACGTAGTGGGCCTCGAAGGGTCTGCGCGTTTAGAGTTTCAACTTGCCGACAGCGGCAATTACTTCGGCATAGACTTCGCGTTTGAAGGGAATGATGAGGTCGAGGAGGTCTTCCATGGGGGCCCAGCGCCATTGGTCGAATTCTTGTTTGTGGCCGGGTGGGGTTAAATTGATTTCAGATTCGGGTCCGGTCAACCGCGCCACAAACCACTTTTGTTTCTGGCCGCGGTATTTGCCTTTCCAAGATTTTCCAATCAAGTGTTCGGGTAAATCATAGGTGAACCATTGTGGGAGTTCGGCAAGCAAAGTTGCTGAAGTGACAGCGGTTTCTTCGGCAAGCTCGCGTAACGCTGCAACGGACGCATCTTCATTTTCATCAATGCCGCCTTGGGGCATTTGCCACCATTTGCCGATGCCATCGTCATTTTGCTTTTCAAAACGGCGGCCAACCCAGACTAAGCCTTGTTTGTTCAAAAGCATAATGCCGACACAGGGTCGATAAGCGGTGATGTCTTTGGTCATTAGGTGCTGCGGCCTTTGAAGGTAGCGCTAATGGGGACGAGAATAACACCACGATCAGCGGCAAGTTTTGCCCATTCAGAAAGCGTTTCAATGGTGATGGCAAGACCGGTTCCGGTGCCGATGGCAAAGCCATTTGTGCGGGCTTCGGTTTCCAAGAGATCAAGTGCGGCGGTGATGCTTTGGGCGGTGGGGTCACTATCGATGACCACATTGGCGCGGCGCAAGGGAGCGTTGGTGACCTTCGCGGTGGTGACCGTTGCGGTTAGTGGGACAGCGCCATCTTCCAAGAAAATAAGGCCGCGTTTTTTCACTTCGGTCATTAAAGGGTGCAGCGCTTCTGGTGTGCTCAAAAACCGCCCGCCCATATAATTCACAATGCCAGTGTAGCCAGTAAAGCGGCTCATATGCCAATGCAGGCTTTCGAGATTGGTATCTTTATCGGCTTCAACCACAAGGGTTTTGGGGCCGGGATTATTGGCGGGATAGCCCACGGGCTCCATTGGCACTTGCAGCAAAACTTCATGGCCATTGGCACGAGCCTTGTTCACTTGGTCTTGCAGGTCATTGCCATAAGGCGCGAAAGCAAGGGTTACATCACCGGGTAAATCCTTGATGGCTTTGGCGGTGAGCTTGGCGTTGAGGCCCATGCCACCCAGAAGGATGGCGATTTTTGGCGCATCGTTGTGAAGAATGCCCATTGGCGTAACCCGAGCATAAATATCTGCAGCGCGCTTACCACCGCTGACTTTAGGCAATTGACCGATGCTGGCCATTTCGGTGATCGCGGCAACGGGAGCCGCTTTGAGTGCTTGGCGCGGGCTCACAATGATTGCGGCATCATTTTTGTAAGTATCTTGGGCGATGGGCTCTGCCACCTCGACAGTTTCTTGTTGTAGTGCTGGAGCTTCAGCCTCTTCAACCACTTCTTCGGGTGGTGCAACTGATGCGGTTTTTAATTCCTCAAGCGGAGGAATGGCGGCAACGATAATGGGCTCACCGGCAAATGGCATCGGGGTTCTGATGGCCCAAGCGGCACCGCCAATGAATGTGGACGTGATGGTAAGGCATGCAAGCACAAAGGCAGATGGGCGCTTTGCCCACAGCCTTTCGCTTAACTTACGTTTTCGTAAGGGTTGGCGTAATTCGTCCCGACGCATGGCCATACTAACCTTTGATTCCTAAACCAGCAGTTTGCAAGGCCAAGCGTTAATGTCTCATTAACTACGATCGGAAACCAAGATTTATTGTTTCGGCTTTGCTAGTGCTGTTCCAGCATCGGCAGGTTTTACCACCTTAGGCACAACGTTGGTGACCACCTTCACACCATTCAAGAAATCGATTGCGGCTTTAAGTTGGATATCTTTGGTGCGATCTTCAGGCACATAAGCCGGAGAACCACCGCCCTCATCGCCACCGCCTTCGTTCGATAAGTGTCCCTTGAGGCCAGCTTCACCTTCCGTCGAGACATCCTTGCCTAAGAGTTCTGGCGGCAAGGGTTGCTCGATCACAATATCCGCATCAATGCCCTTCGCTTGAATGGAGCGGCCCGCTGGGGTGTAATAGCGCGCTGTCGTAAGCTTGATTGCACCTTCGGAACCCAAAGGAATAATGGTTTGCACGGAACCCTTGCCGAATGAGCGGGTGCCAATCAAAGTTGCGCGCTTATGGTCTTGCAATGCGCCAGCCACGATTTCGGAGGCAGACGCAGAACCACCATTGATCAAAATGATCAAAGGCTTGCCGCTGCTGAGATCGCCTTTTTGGGCGTTCCAACGCTGCGAACCATCGGCATTGCGGCCACGCGTGGAAACAACTTCGCCACGCTCAAGGAAAGCATCAGATACGGATACAGCCTGATCTAAAAGCCCGCCGGGATTGTTACGCAGATCAAGAATGTAACCTTTTGCTTTGCTACCCATTTTGGCAGACATTTCTGTGATAGCTTTGTCCAAGCCATCTTGAGTTTGCTCGGTGAAAGAGCTGATGCGAATATAGCCAATGCTGTCGCCTTCAAGATTAAACTTTACGGACTGCACTTTAATGCGGTCGCGCACCAATTTCACATCAAAGGGATCACGGCCTTGGCGCGCAATAGTGAGGACAATTGGTGTATTGATAGCGCCGCGCATTTTATCGACTGCTTCATTCAAGGTCAGACCTTGAATTTCTGCTCCATCGATTTTGATAATGAGATCATTGGAAAGAATACCACCTTTGGACGCTGGCGTATCATCGATTGGCGAGATCACTTTGATCACACCGTTTTCCATGCCGACTTCAATACCAAGGCCACCAAATTCGCCCTTGGTTTGCACTGACATGTCTTCAAATTTTTCAGCATTCATAAAAGCTGAATGGGGATCAAGCGACATCAACATGCCATTGATGGCGGCTTCCATCATTTTCTTTTGATCTGGCTCTTCCACATAATCCTCGCGGATGCGGTCAAAAACATCACCAAACAGGTTGAGCTGTTTATAGGTGTCAGCCTTGCTGGTGGCTGCGGTGGCAAGGCCGGGAATGGTATGAGACATGGCCACAGCGGCAGCGCCACCAAGCAGGATCAAACCAAAGGATTGCATACGGGAAGATAACTTCATTGAGACGCCTCTTGTTTTGCGCCAATCCACCACGCTTTTGAGTCGATTGGATCGCCGCTTTTTCTGAACTCTACATATAAAATGGGTCGGTTGTCTTGTATTGAATCGCCTAACAAAGTGACGGAAGATGGGCCATCTCCCATTTCTCCTACGGGTTCACCAGCCTTAATGGATTGCCCGCGGGACGCTGTGATACTTTTCATGCCGGCCAATAGCAACAAATAGCCCTCTCCGGCATCAAGAATCAGCAACTGCCCATAAGAGCGGAAAGGGCCGGCAAACTCGACCTTACTGTCGGTGGGAGCGATCACTTGAGCAGTTTTTCGGGTGGCAATAGCGATGCCTTGAAGAGAGCTTCCCAAACCATCATCGTCACCAAAGCGTTTCAAGAGTTGACCTTGGGCGGGGTAATCAAGCTTGCCCTTGGCTTCACTCAAACGCAATGACGGTTGACTTAAGATATTGCGTTGCCTCAGTTTTTCGTCTTCGGCAGCTTTGGCCTCAACAGTTTTTTGTGCTTCAATCTTGGCATTTTCAGCAGCAATATCGCGGAGCAATTGTTTGAGTGAGCTGGCTTTTGCAGCAAGGTTTTCGGCCCGCGCTGATTCAATTTTGAGGTTCTGTTGCTGGCTGGCCGTTAAGGTTTTTTTGGTTTTGATCAGGTCTTTAACCTCGATCTGGGTTTTGGACAGCGCTGTCAGCCCGGCGCTCAATTGGGTTTTTTCTTCATCTACGTTCACGCGAATTTGATCGAGCCTGGTTACTTTTCCGAGCAAGAGATCGGCTTGTTTGCGGACATCGGGCACCACAGCGCCAAACATCATGGCGCCACGCAAGGCCTTTAAGACATCATTGGGGTCAACAACGAGGGCGGGCGGCGGGTTTTGCTCCAAACGCTGCAAGCCGGCCAAAAGATTTGATAAGACTTCTTGTTTTTCAGCAAGGTCGCTGCGGATCTCGATGGCCTCAATACTCAAGTTTTTTAATTTGGTTTCGGTTTTGATGAGTGTTTTTTCTTGCGATTGAATGGTGCGCGCTAAGCCTACCAATTTTGCAGCTAATTCATCTTCAGCTTTGATGGCAGCGGCAATTTCGTGGGCAAGGGCCGCTTGTTTTTCTGCGGAGGCTTTAATCTCTTGTTCGACGGTGCCCAATTCTTGTTGTTTAACCGCAGGATCGGCGGTTTGGGCGCGGGCATCATTTTCGATGAGCAGCCCCAGACCGAGAAGGCCTAGTGCAAAAACTGAAAACTGGTGGCATTGACGCATGAGCGAAAAACTAATCCGAAGCGATGACCAAATTGCGGCTAGCCCAAAAGAATCACTTCAAGACCTGTGATAGGGATGATTGAGCATAATGGTAACGCTCCGGTAAATTTGTTCCAAGAGCATGATGCGTACGAAGCGATGCGGCCAAGTCATGGGGCCAAAAGCGAGAAGTAGTTTTGCCGTATCACGGGTGGATTGCGCGTGGCCATCTGCGCCGCCGATCAAGAAGTTGAGTTCGCTTACGCCATCATCAGCAAATTTTCTTAAAGTAGCGGCGAAGTCTTCGCTGGACGTGGTACGGCCGCGCTCATCAAGCACAATGCTGATGGATTTTGGCGCTAATGCACCAGCGATGAGTTTTGCCTCATCGGCCATGCGTGCTGCAGCCGATTGATTTTGCGATTCGGCAAAGTCGGTGATTTTGAGTGTGGTGATCCCAGCTTTGGGGCCAAGGCTCACAATGCGGGTGTGGTAGTCATCGGCCAGAATTTTTTCTGGACTGGATTTCAAACGACCAACGCCCACAATGTGCAGTTTCATAACTAGTCGATGACTTGATCCGCTGGGGCTGCTTCCGACCAAAGCTTTTCTAGATTGTAGAAGCTGCGAACCTCCGGACGGAACAAATGGACAAGCACGTCTCCGGCATCAACCAAAACCCAATCGCACTGTGGCAATCCTTCAACCCGGATATTTTTGTAACCCTTGTCTTTCAAGTGATTGAGCAATTGATCAGCAATAGCGCCAACGTGGCGATTAGACCGACCGGACGCTACTACCATATCATCAGCAAGGGCTGCTTTGCCATCTAAACTGATGGTGATCACAGCTTCGGCCTTGGCTTCATCCAACAGGTTCAGCACTTCTTTCAACAAGCCATCGGCCATGCTGTCTTGTGGACGCACGGGCTTTGACATCAACTTGTTTTTTGCAGGTGACTTTTTAGTAGCAGCTTTTTTGGCCACTGGTTTCTTGGCGATGGCCTTCTTTGCCGGAGATTTTTTGGCAGTTATTTTTTTCGCGGCACCTTTTTTTGCCACTGCAACTTTTACCACTGTCTTCTTTGCAGCTGGTTTTTTGGCAATGGGGGTTTTCTTGACGACAGCAGCTTTCTTGGCCGCGACTTTTTTCACCATTGCCTTTTTTACTGCTGGTTTCTTCGCAACTGTTTTGATAGCAGCGGCTTTTTTGACGACAGATTTTTTAGCCACCACGGTTTTTTTAGCCGCAGCTTTTTTTACAGCTGGCTTTTTAGCAGCAGATTTTTTAACAGGCTTCACAGCCAATTTCTTTGCTGGCGGCTTTTTCACAGCAAGCTTCTTGGCAACAGGTTTCACAATTTTCTTTGCGGCGGGCTTGGCGATTGCTTTAACAGTTTTCTTGGCAGCAGCTTTTTTTACAGGCTTTTTCAGGGGAGTATTCCTTATCTGGGGTCGATCGCCACACATTGGGATCAAGACTTATGTTGCTTGTCCATAACCGGAACTTGGGCTTCATTCAAGGATTTTAGAAGATAGCCTTAAGCTTTGCGCCTTTTACGAATGGCGGTCGAGCTTTCTTTGCGCAAGGGCATAGCAAGAAATGTCCATGCCGGTGCTTTCGCGGTCGTCAAACTTGAAGCAAGTTCAGCGTTTATCCGCCTTCGACTATAGCGCAGTGCGGCTTGGCCATTCAACGCACGAATAGAATAGCCGGGCCTTGCCAGAATCGCGAGTGGCACGGTTTCAGCGATATCTTGCCAATGGTGCCAATGGTGCAAATTGGCAAAACTATCCGCCCCCATGATCCAAACAAAGTTTGCTTGCCGAAACAAACCTTGCAATGCCGCCAGCGTTTGGGCTGTATTTTTACTATCAATCTGTTGCTCAAGATTAGTGACGACAAAGCGGGGGTGCTTGGCAATGCGCTTGGTATAAGCCAGCCGCGTTTTGTATTCACCGGTTTCTTTCGGATCTTTAAGAGGGTTTTGGGGCGACACCAGCCACCACACCCAATCCAGTTGCAAATGTTTGAGAGCATAAAGTGCCACAGTGACATGACCGCGATGGGCGGGGTTAAACGAGCCACCAAATAGGCCAATGCGTTGGCCGCGCCCAAAGATTGGTGGCTTCAACATGCCATCAGGGCCGCATCTGTCCGTTGCCGCGGACTTGATATTTGAAAGTGGTCAATTGCTCAAGACCGACCGGGCCTCGGGCATGGAGTTTCCCTGTGGCTATGCCAATTTCTGCACCAAACCCAAATTCGCCACCATCAGCAAACTGAGTGGAGGCATTGTGGAGCACGATGGCGCTATCAACTTCGTTCAAAAAGCGATTGGCGGTAGCTGAATTTTCAGTAACAATTGCGTCCGTGTGTTGCGAGCCATATCTAGCGATGTGTGTCATCGCGGCATCGAGGCCCTCGACCACGCGAATGGAAACGATGGCATCGAGATATTCGGTTGACCAATCTTCTTCAGTTGCTTTGATGACGCGTTGATCGGTGGCCATGGTTTCTGCGTCGCCGCGCACTTCGCATTTAGCATCAATCAGCATACGGACGATTGGGTTCAAGTTTTTTGCGGCCGAAGCTTTGTCGATCAATATGGTCTCGGCAGAGCCGCAAACCCCAGTGCGGCGCAGTTTAGCGTTCATCACGATGCTTTTGGCCATAACGGGATCTGCATCGCGATCAACATAAACATGGCAAATGCCCTCGAGATGGCTGAACACTGGAACCCTGGCTTCGGCTTGGACGCGGGCCACAAGACTTTTACCGCCGCGCGGCACGATGAGATCAATGGTGTTGTCCAACCCTTGCAGCATAGCGCCTACAGAATTGCGATCTGTAGTTGGAACCATCTGTACACAGTCAGCCGGAAGCCCAGCGCTCACCAATCCTTCGCGCATGGCCTGAACAATAATTTGTGCACTGGCGAAACTATCAGAACCACCGCGCAAGATAACGGCGTTGCCAGACTTCAAACATAACGCACCCGCATCAGCGGTCACGTTCGGGCGGCTTTCATAGATGATGCCAATGACCCCGATCGGTACAGCAATACGCGTGAAGCTAAGCCCATTGGGCCGCTCCCACTCGGCGAGCACGCGGCCAACGGGATCAGGTAGTTTGGCAATTTCCTCTAAACCTTCGGCCATGGCTGCAATGCGTTTTGGATTGAGCGTGAGGCGGTCAATGAACGAAGATTTGAGCGCCTTGGTAACTGCAGTATGAACTTCACTCGCATTTGCCGCCAGAATTTCATCGGCTGCGGCACGCAAAGCTTTCGCCATAGCGAGCAAGGCCAGGTTTTTTTGTTTCGTTGGTGCTAATGCCAAAAGTTTTGCCGCACGTTTAGCACGTTGACCAAGCGCTAATAATTCTGGTGTCATTATCGATCACCTCCAACCATGACCAGGTCATCACGGTGGATCATTTCCGCGCGACCAGCAACCCCCAGCACATCGGCAATCGCTGAGGTTTTCAAACCCAATATGCGCGTGGCGTCAATGGCATCATAAGCTACCAAGCCGCGGGCTAACTCTACGCTATCAAGACCTACGACACTCACTGTATCGCCGCGCGAGAAACTGCCTTCAATACGGGAAACACCAGCGGGCAAAAGGCTTTTGCCTTTGCTGAGGGCAAGCTTTGCGCCATCATCAACCACAAGGCGGCCAAGAGGCTGTAAGGTTCCCGCGATCCAGCGCTTTCTCGATTGCATGGCAGAGCTTTGTGCCAAAAACCAAGTGCAGCGTTCGCCATCTTGAATGCGTTGCAAGGGATGCAAAGCATGGCCCGAGGCAATGACCATATTGCAACCCGCACCAAGAGCAATTTTTGCGGCTTCAATCTTTGTGATCATACCGCCGGAACCCACACCAGAAACCGGCAATCCAGCCATAGCTTCAATTTCCGGTGTGACTTCTTTCACTTCAGCAATGAAACTTGCCCCTTTTTGATTTGGGGGAGCAGAATAAAGACCATCAATATCTGACAACAACACCAGACAATCAGCTGACATCATGGAAGCAACGCGGGCGGCCAAACGGTCATTGTCGCCATAGCGAATTTCTGAGGTGGCCACGGTATCATTTTCATTGATCACGGGAATGGCGCCTTGGGCCAACAACGTCGAAAGTGTCGCCCTTGCATTCAAATAGCGGCGGCGTTCTTCCGTGTCGGTTAGGGTCACCAAAATTTGTGCAGCAACGATTGATTTGGTTTTAAGGACCTCCGACCAGTTTTGGGCCAGGGCGATTTGGCCAACGGCTGCTGCGGCCTGACTTTCTTCGAGTTTTAAAGCGCCGGGAGCAAAGCCTAAAGTGCGGCGACCCAGAGCAATTGCGCCAGATGAAACCAAGATGATTACCGCACCGGTTTTTCGTAAAGCTACAATATCATCGACCAATGAGGCGAGCCAACTGGCTTTAACTGCACCCGAGTTTTGATCAACGAGGAGGGCGGAACCAACCTTGATAACAATACGGCGGGCAGCGGTCAGCTTGGACATTTATGGCCGCCATTCCTCAATGACGATGCCTTCCTGCTCCACAGCATTGGAAATTTTCTTGGCTTTATTGATGATCGTAAGAAGTTGCTTCATTGTCGCATCAACATTTTCTTGGGTCGCACCGGAGAGCAAGATAGGGGTCTTCTTGGTGCGTTTGGTGAAGTCCGCCAGTTTCTTCGCCAACGATTTTTCATCAATGATATCGATTTTGTTGAAACCGATGATCTCGGTCTTTTTTGCCAGAAGCGGGCTATAAGCTTTCAATTCGCCGCGAATGGTTTTGTAGGATTCAACGGGATCATCAGCGGTGACATCGATAAGATGCAAAAGGACTGCACAGCGCTCAACATGGCCCAAAAATTTAGTACCCAGCCCATAGCCTAAATGAGCGCCTTCGATGAGGCCGGGAATATCAGCAATCACGAAGCTGGAGCCGGCTGCTTTCACCACACCTAATTGCGGATGCAGAGTGGTGAAGGGATAATCGGCAATCTTAGGCTTGGCAGCAGAAACCGCGGCCAACATGGTGGATTTCCCCGCGTTCGGTAGACCGACTAATCCGGCATCAGCAATGAGTTTTAGGCGGAGCCAAATCCAGCGTTCTTCGCCTTCCATGCCGGGGTTGGCGTGGCGAGGAGCGCGCTGCGTTGCAGATTTAAAGTAATGATTGCCAAAACCACCATTGCCGCCTTTGGCAATGCGGGTGCGGTCGCCGACTTTGGCCAAATCGGCAATCAGTGTTTCATTGTCGGTTTCATAAACTTCGGTGCCCACCGGAACTTTGAGCGTAATGTCGCCGGAATTTGCACCATGGCGGAGACGGCCCATCCCATGACCTGCGGTGGAGACTTTGAAATGCTGTTGGTAACGATAGTCAATCAGGGTGTTGAGGCCATCCATGGCTTCTACCCATACGTCACCGCCATGGCCGCCGTCGCCACCATCGGGACCGCCCATTTCAATAAATTTTTCGCGCCGGAATGAGATAGCACCAGAGCCACCGTCACCGGATCGGACATAGATTTTTGCTTCATCAAGAAATTTCATGAGTGCCTCATAGCGCCAGAATCGGAAAAGTCCAAGGGTGGTCCTTATTGTCGCACGGGGAAGTTGAAATCACATTGTGGTCACATTTTTCCAGTTTATCCCGGAGCTCACCCAGACATTGGCGGTCTTGTGAAACAATTGCGCAATAATATGCGTTGATTTTGCGAACTCTTTTGTTTGTTGAAAAGGATAAATAGAAATGAATATTGTACTTAAACTCTCTGTTGCTCTATTTGCTGCGACACTCTTCATGTCACCAGCTCAAGCTGCTTGCTCTTCTTCGAATACTTGTCATGAAAAAGTATTGAAGAAAAAGAAATACTATAAAGCGAAGAAGCAATCGGTTGCTGGTCAGGGCCAAGTTGTGGCAATGATTAAAAAGATGGCACCAAAATATGGTGTGCCAACTTGGTTTGCGCTTCGCATTGCCAAGGTTGAATCCAACTATAATCCCCGCGCACGTGGGGCTGCTGGCGAATATGGCGTTTACCAAATGAAATGTGCCACTGCCAAAGGTATTGGTTTTCGTGGCAATTGCTCTGGCCTTGCCAATGCGCAAACCAACATTCAATACGGCTTAAAGCATCTATCGCTTGCGGTGAAGTCATCACGTGGCAATTTGAAATTGGCAGCGTCCAAGCACAATGGTGGCTTGGGTCGCAAGAAACTAGTGCCACGTTATGTAGCAGCGGTGTTTTAAGTAAAGAACCGCCACTCCATGTGGTTTTGATAAATTTCTCCGGGGCGCAAGACTGCAGAAGGAAAGTTCTGGTGGTTGGGCGCGTCGGGGTAGTTTTGCGGCTCGATGGCTAAGGCTTGGCCTTGGCTCATGACACCTTGATTGGATGCAATAGTGCCGTTCCAATGAATGGCAGTGTAGATTTGCATAGCAGCTTCGGTGGTCCAGACTTCCATTTTGCGGCCTGACTTTGGATCGCGCAAGGTGAGGCCATGTTTCATTATTCCGCGTGGACCATCGAGACAGAGGCAATTGTCATAGAGTTCGGCAATGGCGCGCGGTTTGCGGAAATCCCAGCGCGTGGCCGTTACATCGCGGATTTCACCTGATGGTAAGAGGTCATCAGTTAGCGGCAAATAATGGCTGGCTGGAACTTCTAATTCGTGCGCTAAGACCGAACCCTCGCCCGCCATATTCCAATAGGCATGATTGGTGAGATTGATCACGGTTGGCTTGGTGGTCGTTGCTTTCAGCTCGAGCGATAAGACGGTGTTAGAAAGCCGGTAGATGGCCTGAGCGGTGACAGCGCCGGGGTAACCTTGGTCGCCATCTGGCACTGCATGGCTAAAAACGATGGCGCTATCGGTTGCCTCAACGCTCCATATAACATTGCAGAAATTTACTGGGCCGCCGTGGAGCTGATAGTCTCCACGATTGGGCACGAGTTCAATGATTTTGCCATCAAGCAGAAAGCGAGCCTTTGAAATGCGCCCCGCAATGCGGCCACAGACGGCACCAGCTGATTGGTCACCTGACTTTATATCAAAGCCATTTTTGTTACCGACGATGACATCAACGCTGTCAATGAACAGCGACTGTAGTCGCGCGCCCATGGGATCAAAAACGACACGAATGCGCGCGTTGCGAAGTTCGAGCATCAGTGATTATCCCGCGGCAAGCCTTTGAGCTTGGCGATGCGCTGGAATTTCACCGCACCCTTAATCACCATGCCTTGGGCCAATTGATCGGTCGTGGCGCGGAAAATTTCTTGCCATGGGGTTTGGTCGGCGGGGATTTTATAGCCACCATTCGCGGCGAGCTCGGCGCGGCGCTTGGCAATTTCGGCATCACTGATAAGTACGTTTGCCTCGCCTTTGTTCAAATCGATCCGCACTTTGTCACCGTTGCGCAGGATCGCTAATCCACCACCAGCTGCCGCTTCTGGCGACGCATTTAAGATTGACGGCGAACCAGAGGTTCCCGATTGCCGCCCATCACCAACGCAAGCCAATGCCCGAATGCCTTTTTCAAGAAGTTGGGTTGGGGCTCGCATGTTGACCACTTCGGCGGCACCGGGATAGCCTAAAGGACCCGCTCCACGCATAAAGAGGATGGTGTTTTCGTCAATCCCGAGGGCTGGGTTATCGATATTGGCATGGTAATCCTCTGGGCCATCAAAAACGATTGCTTTAGCTTCGAAAGCATTGAGGTCTTTCGGGTTTGAAAGATAGCGCTTGCGGAACTCGTCCGAGATCACACAGGTTTTCATAATGGCGCTATCAAACAAATTTCCTGACAGCATTTTGAAGCCTGCATTGGCCATTAATGGCGCGTCATAAGCCTTGATAACATCGCGATCCCAAGAGAATTTGCCGGTGCAATTTTCAGCAATGGTTTTCCCATTGGCAGTGATCGCGCCCCCATGGATTTTACCCTTAGCAATGAGTTCGGCGACAACGGCTGGAACACCGCCAGCGCGATGGAAATCTTCGCCGAGATAGGTGCCAGCGGGTTGCAAGTTTACGATGAGGGGAACTTCAAGACCATGGGTTTCCCAATCGGCAACTTCGAGTTCAACGCCGATATGGCGGGCGATGGCATTCAAATGGTTAGGCGCATTGGTGGAGCCGCCGATGGCGGAGTTCACCACAATGGCGTTTTCAAAAGCCTCACGCGTCATAATTTTGGACGGGGTTAAATCCTCAAGCACCATATCTACAATGCGGCGCCCGGTTTCATATGCCATTTGGCCACGCTCACGGTAAGGTGCTGGAATGGCGGCATTGCCGGGCAGCGTCATGCCGAGCGCTTCGGCCAAAGAGTTCATCGTTGTGGCCGTGCCCATCGTATTGCAGAAACCGGTTGATGGTGCTGACGTGGAAACAAGATCGATGAAGCCATCATAGTCAAGTTCGCCAGTTGCTAGTTTTTCGCGTGCTAGCCAGACAATGGTGCCGGAACCAGTGCGCTTGCCCTCATGCCAACCATTGAGCATGGGCCCCGACGATAGAGCAATCGCGGGAATATCAACCGTTGCCGCCGCCATGAGACAGGCCGGCGTGGTTTTATCGCAACCAATGGTGAGAACTACGCCGTCAAGCGGATAGCCATAGAGCACTTCAACCAGAGAGAGATAAGCCAGATTGCGATCAAGGGACGCTGTCGGGCGTTTGCCGGTTTCCTGAATGGGATGCACTGGGAATTCCAATGGAATGCCGCCAGCCGTGATGATGCCATCGCGTACACGTTTGACCAAATCAACGTGGGCACGGTTACAAGGGGAAAGGTCGGAACCCGTCTGCGCAATGCCGATGATTGGTTTGCCGCCTTGAAGCTCGCCCCGAGTTAGACCGAAATTTAAATAACGCTCAAGATAAAGCGCTGTCATATCCGCATTATCGGGATTGTCGAACCAATATTGCGAACGGAATTTTTTTGGCTTGATTGGGCTGGTCATCGCTGAATCCTTTAGTATTTGTCATACATTTAGCTGGTCTAGAGTAGTTCGTCTATTGCTCAACAAAAATTTGACCATTTGAACAAATTCTGTCAACCTCATTCGAAATAACAGCTTCATGGAGGAAGCAAATGGCGGACGAGATTAGTGATATTGCCACCAAGCGATTGAACAAGGCCCAATATGCCGCAAACTTTTCTGACCTTCATCCGCGTTTAAGTGATCACGAAGCGCTCGTTGAATCGGACCGCTGCTACTTCTGCCATGATGCGCCTTGCATGACGGCGTGTCCGACGACGATCAACATCCCATTGTTCATCCGACAAATTCAAACTGGCTTGCCGAAAAATGCGGCGAAGACGATTTTTGACCAGAATATTTTGGGTGGCATGTGCGCCAGGGTTTGTCCGACTGAAACCTTGTGTGAAGAGGCTTGCGTGCGCGAACATGCGGAAGGCAAACCTGTCAAAATTGGGCAATTGCAACGCTATGCTACCGATGAATTAATGGCAGAAAAAAAGCATCCCTATACCCGTGCAAAATCTACGGGCAAAAAAGTGGCGGTGGTGGGTGGGGGGCCTGCCGGGCTTGCGTGTGCTCATCGTTTGGCGATGAAGGGCCATGCGGTTACGCTATTTGAAGCTACCAAGAAATCTGGTGGGCTCAATGAATATGGCATTGCCGCCTATAAAGCCGTTGATGAATTTGCCCGGAAAGAAGTCGAGTTCATTATGGCAATTGGTGGGATTACCACTGAGCATGGCAAGTTTTTGGGCAAGGGCCTGACGCTGCCCAAATTGCAAAAAACTTTTGATGCGGTGTTCTTGGGTTTAGGCCTTCAGGGTGTGAATGCACTGAATGCTAAGGACGAAGACGCCGAAGGCATTTTGGATGCAGTCGACTATATCGCAGCCCTTCGCCAAGCCAAAGATGTCAGCAAACTTCCCGTCGGGCGGCGTGTGTTGGTGATTGGTGGCGGCATGACGGCGATTGATATTGCTGTGCAGTCCAAGTTGTTGGGGGCGGAAGATGTGACTGTGCTTTATCGCCGGGGTGCCAGTGATATGAAAGCCAGCGCTTACGAGCAGGACTTGGCGCAGACACGCGGGGTTAAAATCAAGCATTGGGTAGCGCCAAAAAAAGTGCAAGTGAAGTCTGGAGTAGCTGTTGGTTTGGTCTGTGATCTCATGGCAATGGTAAAAGGGAAATTGGTGGCAACCGGCAAAACTGAGACCTTCCCTGCAGATATGATTTTCAAAGCGATCGGCCAAACTTATGTTGATGTGCAAGATGGTGCGTTGGCATTGGATGGTGGCAGGATCCGGATTGATGCGGAAAAACGCACTAATGTTAAAGGGATCTGGGCTGGTGGTGATTGCGCGGCTGGTGGGCAGGATTTAACTGTGGGTGCAGTGGATGATGGCAGGCGCGCCGCAGAGAGCATTCATTTGTTTCTGGAGCAAAAATAATGGCTGACTTACGCACTAACTTCGTTGGTATAAAATCACCAAACCCGTTTTGGCTGGCGTCGGCGCCGCCGACTGACAAAGAGTACAATGTGGTGCGCGCCTTCAAAGCGGGCTGGGGTGGGGTCGTCTGGAAAACCCTTGGCGAAGAGGGGCCGCCGATTGTGAACGTGAATGGACCGCGTTATGGCGCAATCCATGGGGCTGATCGCAGGTTGCTTGGTCTCAATAATATTGAACTGATTACTGACCGTCCTTTGCAAATTAATTTGCAGGAGATTAAGCGCGTAAAAAAGGATTGGCCAGATCGGGCCATGGTGGTTTCCCTCATGGTTCCTTGCGAGGAAATGCCGTGGAAAAACATTTTGGCGGCGGTTGAAGAAACCGAAGCGGATGGCGTGGAGCTGAATTTCGGCTGTCCGCATGGCATGAGCGAACGCGGTATGGGAGCCTCCGTTGGCCAAGTACCTGAATACATCGAAATGGTGGCGCGCTGGTGCAAGCAATATACGCGTATGCCTGTTATCGTGAAGTTGACGCCAAACATTACCGACATCCGTAAACCAGCGCGTGCCGCGCGGGCGGGTGGTGCGGATGCTGTATCTCTTATCAATACGATAAGCTCGATCATCTCGGTTGATCTCGATAGTTTTTCGCCCATGCCATCGATTGACGGTAAGGGCAGCCATGGTGGTTATTGTGGTCCAGCGGTCAAGCCCATTGCCCTCAACATGGTGGCGGAAATTGCGCGTGATGCTGAAACGCGGGGGTTGCCGATTTCTGGCATTGGCGGGATTACCACCTGGCGCGATGCTGCCGAATATATCGCCCTTTCCTGTGGCACAGTTCAGGTTTGCACTGCAGCTATGACCTATGGTTTTAAGATCGTAGATGAGATGACCACGGGATTATCGCGCTGGATGGATGAAAAGGGCTATAAGACGATTGAGGATTTCCGGGGCCGTGCTGTGGGCAACGTCACCGACTGGCAATATCTCAATTTGAACTACATCGCCAAAGCGCTAATCGACCAAGACCTGTGCATCAAGTGTGGTCGTTGTTACGCTGCTTGCGAGGATACTTCACACCAAGCGATTTCTCAGACCAAAAACGGCAAGCGCCATTTTGAAGTGATGAATGATGAATGCGTGGCGTGTAATCTCTGCGTGGAAGTTTGCCCGGTGTCAGATTGCATCACCATGGTTCAGCAGACCAAGGGTGTTGATGAGCGCACAGGCAAAAAGATTTCAAAAGAATACGTGAATTGGACAACGCACCCTAATAATCCGATGAGTGCTAAGGCTGCGGAGTAGGCGTTGCGCCGAGTTTTTTGTGCATATGAAGCACTTTGCTGCCCAGATACTCACCGACTTCATAAGTTGTATAACCGAAGCGCTCATAGAGCGTGATGCTGGAGGTAAAAGCGCCATTGGTGAGCAGGCGAATTTCTGACACGTTTTCTTGGCTGGCCAGTATCTCTGCTTGTTTTAAAAACAACTTTCCCAACCCTTGGCCTTGCGTAATTGGGCTTACGGCAATGTTTTCGATGAAAATGTGATCTTCGCGGCGTTCCATTTCGATCAATCCTAAAATATCATGGTCGCAACAGGCCAGCGTAAACCGATGGAGGTGATCTTGCAGGGCTTGTTGATAATCAATCAACATCGGCAGAGGTTTTCGGCCAATAAGCGGAACCCATTTTGAATAAGCATCGTTTACAATTGTTGCGATGGCTTCGGCATCGACAATAACGGCCGCACGAAGAGAAAATCGAGCATTATTGCTATTCACCGATAAATCTCACGGCGACGGCCTGCTTCAACGATAACAATTGTAACTTTATGCTCTTTAATCTCTGCCAAAACACGATAGTCACCAATACGATAGCGCCAAGTGTCTTCATATTTTTTCCCAACCATCGCTTTTCCTAACTCACGCGGGTTCTTGAGGGGAGCAACCCGCTCGCTCAAATAATCTACAATTCTTGCCGAAGTTGTAGGGTTCATTTTTTTCAACGAGCTCAATGCTGATTTTGAGAACTCAAGTGTCCAAGCCAAGTTCTTTTTTCACTTGATCGAGGGAAACAGTTTTTTCGCCAGACGCATAAAACTCATCAAGCGCTTTTTCAGCGACGTATAAGTCTTCCAAATCCTCAAGATGCGTTAAGATTGCCTCTCGCGCATAAAATGTCTTGGTCCGGCCAGTTCTTTTGGCAAGATCGCTAAGTTGTTGTTCTATTTCTGGCGGTAAGCGGATGGCGAGCATGATGAGTTCTCCTTGCTATACATGTATAGCAGTTCATGCGGACTTGCAAGGCTGGGCGTGAGACGCTAATCCCGCTCAATTGTTCAACAGCATGAGATTTATAATGACAACCCATAATCTTTTCCTTCTTCCCGGTGATGGTATTGGCCCTGAAGTTATGGGACAAGTTGAACTTATTATTGCGTGGATGAATGACGCTGGCATTGCCAAACTCAAGACAGATCGCGGGTTAGTTGGCGGTTGCGCTTATGATGCCCATGGGCAAGCCATATCAGACGCAGATATGGCCAAAGCCGAGGCAGCGGACGCTGTGTTGTTTGGTGCCGTGGGTGGTCCCAAGTGGGATAAGGTGCCCTATGATGCGCGGCCTGAAGCTGGCCTCTTGCGATTGCGGAAAGACCTTGGCCTGTTTGCCAATTTGCGCCCGGCGATTTGCTATCCTGCACTTGCTGATGCGTCATCGCTCAAGCGTGATGTGGTCGAGGGGCTCGACATTCTCATTGTGCGCGAGCTTACGGGTGGCGTTTATTTCGGCGAGCCCAAAATTATCGGCACGCGTGCAAATGGTGAAAAATATGCAGTTGATACGCAAGTCTATGACACTTACGAAATTGAGCGTATTGCGCGGGTTGCTTTTGATCTCGCCGCCACGCGAAAATCCCAAGTGGCTTCTGCTGAAAAACGCAATGTGATGAAATCTGGTGTGCTGTGGAATGAAGTGGTCACCCGCATTCATGCCACTGAATATCCAACTCAAAAACTTGAACATGTGCTGGCTGATAATTGCGCCATGCAGCTCGTGCGCTGGCCGAAGCAATATGATGTTATCGTCACCGACAATTTGTTTGGTGATGTTCTTTCTGATGTGGCTGCCATGCTGACGGGTTCACTCGGCATGTTGCCATCCGCCTCATTAGGCGCACCAGATGCCAATACTGGCCGCCGCAAAGCGCTTTATGAACCAGTGCACGGTTCCGCCCCCGACATCGCCGGAACGGGAGCCGCCAACCCCATCGCCATGATCGCAAGCTTTGGTATGTGCTTGCGCTATTCGCTGGGATTGGGCCAATGGGCTGACAATATTGATAAAGCGGTTGCAACTGTCTTGGCGCGCGGCCTCCGCACCAAAGACATCGCCGCCAAGGGCGAAGCCACGGTGGATACCAGCACCATGGGCGCTGCTATCCTCGGCGAATTGAAGGCGATGGTTTAACTATTGCGCTTGCGGGCCGCTAGGGTCCGCAGACGCAAGGCATTCAAGCGGATAAATCCGGCGGCGTCTTTTTGGTCGTAGGCGCCGCGGTCGTCTTCAAAGGTGACGAGGGCATCTTGGTAGAGGGATTTCACCGATTTCCGACCAACGACGATGACATTGCCTTTGTAGAGCTTCAGGCGAACGATGCCTTCGACATGCTCTTGGGATTTATCGATCATGGCTTGTAGCATTTCGCGCTCGGGCGAATACCAGAAGCCATAATAGATGAGTTCAGCATAGCGCGGCATGAATGCGTCTTTCATGTGGGCGGCTTCACGGTCGAGCGTTAGGCTTTCCATGGCGCGGTGGGCCACGAGCAAAACTGAGCCGCCCGGGGTTTCGTAAATCCCGCGCGATTTCATGCCGACGTAACGATTTTCCACGAGGTCCAAGCGGCCAATACCATTATCATGTCCCAGCTCATTGAGCTTGGTGAGCACAGTTGCTGGTGACATGGCCACGCCATCAATGGCGACCGGGTCACCCTTCAAGAATTCAACTTCGATATAGGTGGCAACATCGGGCGCATCTTCTGGGGCGATGGTACGTTGATAAACGTAGGGTGGTGCTTCGACCCACGGGTCTTCCAATACCTTGCCTTCGGATGAGGAGTGCAAGAGATTGGCGTCCACTGAGAATGGTGCGTCGCCGCGCTTGTCCTTGGCGACGGGGATTTGGTGGGTTTCCGCAAAGTTGATCAGGTCGGTGCGGCTTTTGAATTCCCATTCGCGCCATGGAGCGATGATTTTGATGTCGGGGTTCAAGGCATAAGCGGTCAACTCAAAACGCACTTGGTCATTGCCTTTGCCGGTGGCGCCATGAGAGATCGCATCAGCGCCGGTTTCTTTTGCGATCTCAATGAGCCGCTTGGAAATCAAGGGGCGGGCAATCGATGTGCCCAAGAGATAAACGCCTTCATACAAGGCATTGGCGCGAAACATCGGGAACACAAAATCGCGCACAAATTCTTCGCGCACATCTTCGATGTAAATCTGCTTGATGCCCATGAGTTCGGCTTTTTTGCGCGCCGGTTCAAGCTCGCCACCTTGACCGAGATCAGCTGTGAAGGTCACAACTTCAGCTTGATATTCGGTCTGCAACCACTTCAGAATAATCGAGGTATCAAGCCCGCCGGAATACGCGAGAACAACTTTTTTGATCGGGGATTTTTTGGACATATTGGGTTCTCGCTTCAGGTTGTCGTCATTCCCGCGAAAGCGGGAATCTGTAACGGGGTAGATTCCGGCTTTCGCCGGAATGACGGTTTAAGAATGAATTTGGTCAGCGATCTATCACGCCACGCTTGTTGGCTGCAAGGAGGCTCTGCGCCCGGCGATCCACCAATAAATGAGTCCAGCGAAGGGGCCGAAAAGAATGCCGGTTGGAATGAGTTCCGCCATATCAACGACCATGGGAAGACTCCCGCCGATCAGACATCCGGCAACGGCGTAATAAATCCAAACTTGGATTTTGCGGAACTCGCCGAAAAGCACGACGATGAGGGCGGGTAAGGCGGCATAGGTGGCGATAAACAATGAGACGACCGCGATAAGAAAGAAGCCTTCAGAGATAATGCTCGCCATATCGGGTTTTGCCAGTATTCCGCTGCTGAATTGTACCATGGCCACAACAATTCCGCTGGCAATACTCGCAAGGGCAAAACCGAGAAGAATAAAGGCGAGGCGTTTTAAGAGGTGCTTCATTCGGCGTTTTGCAACCTTGCTAAATCGCTGGCTCTGATCTTTTGGCTTTCAGATTTTAGTTGTCCATCCGCAATCATTCTATCAGGTCCTTTTGAATTGCCGACGCAACGAACATTACGTTTGTGACGCGTGTCATCAAAAATAAACCGAAATCAATGATCAACAGGCGCAGTCCAGCTCACTGAAACTCGTGAGCCATTTATCGTAATTCCGCACTCGCTTAAATCGACTTCTTTACAGCTTACAACTCGATAGCTCATATAAAAGTAAGAGAGAAGCATAATGCCTATTATGCCCACGAATAACGGATAGCCTCGGTACATTCGGTCTGAGTTTGACATTTTATTTTTGCTATTAATCCAAAACCAAACACGATTGCCCCACCCCATTCTCAGTTCGTTCGGATTATCTACAGACAAATCCCAGTGCTGGTTTGTATAAAATCTGTATTCTTGTCTCCAAGCACGGATTAAAAAGAACAAAAGTATTGGCAGAACTATATCGCCTGCCCAAAGGATCAACGGCAATCGCTCAAATCCGATCACTGGCCCTCACTTTCATACTTTCACTTTTCAATTGCCCACAAGCGGCCATGATATCGCGGCCTCTTGGGGTGCGGACAGGGCTGGCGTAACCGGCGTTGTTCAAAATCTCGGCGAAGATTTCGATTTGTTCCCAGTCGGAGCATTCATAGGCGGTGCCGGGCCAGGGGTTGAACGGGATGAGGTTGACCTTGGCAGGAATGCCGCGCAGCAATTGCACGAGGCGTTTGGCGTCGGCCACCGTGTCATTCACATCTTTGAGCATCACATATTCAAAAGTTATGCGCTTGGCGTTGGATGCGCCAGGATAAGCCCTACAAGCTGCGAGCAATTCGGCGATTGGGTATTTCTTGTTCAGCGGCACGAGCTTACTGCGGATTTCGTCGGTTGTTCCGTGCAGGGAAATCGCAAGGCCAGTTCCGATCTCTTCGCCCGCGCGCACGATTTCAGGGACGACGCCGGACGTTGATAATGTGATGCGACGCTTGGAGAGAGAAATGCCTTCACCATCGGCCACAATGTTGATCGCGGTTTTGACATGATCAAAATTATAAAGAGGCTCGCCCATGCCCATCAGCACGACGTTGGTGAGGTAGCGACCAGACTCGGGGGCGTTTTTGTTGCCCTCCATTTGGTGGGGCCATTCTTCCAGCTTGTCCCGGGCTAACATCACTTGGCCAACGATTTCATTGGCCGTGAGATTGCGCACCAGCTTTTGCGTTCCCGTATGGCAGAACGAGCAGGTTAGCGTGCAGCCGACTTGAGACGAGATGCAGAGCGTGCCGCGATCTTCTTCGGGGATATAGACCATCTCAACTTCATGGCGGGCTCCGCGCTCATCGGGCGCTAAGCGTAAAAGCCATTTTCGCGTACCGTCGGATGAGATTTGTTCGGTGGAGACTTCTGGGCGGCCAATGGAAAACGCTTCTTCCAGTTTTTCGCGCAGGTCTTTGGAAATGTCTGACATGGCCGGAAAGGACATGGCCCCGCGATGATAAATCCAATGCCAGATTTGCCGCATCCGCATGCGCCGTTGTTTTTCCGGAACGCCAATGCGCGAAAGGATTTCAGCAAGCTCTTCCCGGGACAGTCCCATGAGCGAGGGACGTGTGTCATTGGGAATGTAGACTTCCGGAAGCGTGGCGATGGTTTGTAAAAGAGTGGTCATGAAGGCGGCTTAGCGCATTTCCCATGCACCGACCATAGGGCCCAATTCAACAAAGCCATCATTGCGGCCAAGCTCGACGCTAAACAGGCTGGAGACGGAGCCATCGAAGAACAAGGCGTTAGCGGTTTTGAGTTGATCGCGAAACAGGCTAGCGAATTCGTGAAAATTCACAGCACTTTCGGAAATCACAAAAACCACATGTGTGTCGTCTATGACGCCCACACCATTGCGGAGTTTAAAGCTGGTTCCAGTGGCCGAAAATGCCGGATGGATTTCACCGTTTATGACCAGCATAGGGCCAGACTGGGTGGCAAATTCAGGTGTGAACTTGCGGGCCGCAAAGCTTTCAGTTTCCTCAACGCCCACCTTGCCTTCATCCAAATAAAACACGCCATTTGGTTGCAAATGAAAATTACCAGGACCGGGGCGGCGACTGAGTTTCTTGGCAAGCTTGCCGCTTTCAACATAAAGTCCGATCGGCTTTAAGTTCTGATCAAACATGCCAGCGTTCATCGCAAAAGTGAGTTTTTTATTCTCAGCCGCCAAAGCGCGATCAAGGGCAGAGAATGATGCGATGGGTTCGCTTTCGGCATTTAAGTTGAAAAGCCTGAGCTTATCGACACTGAGATCAAAGCTGCAGACAGTGTAAGTCTTGGCGGCATAGGTTTGTGGCGCGCAAGCCGCTTTCGCCAAGCCGCAGCTTAAGCCTAGACCCAAAGCCAAAGCCGCAACATATTTATTTACAAGCGCTGTCAATCTTGTCCATCGCAGCGCTGATCCCGGCCAGCGAATAAGTGTCGGTGGTTTCTGTGCCCTTCCAAGAAGTGCCAGTAACAGAAAGCTTTTGGCCGGTTTTCATGGCCGAAACGATTTTCTTTTCTTTCTCGGGCGAGTCTGCCCACGCGCCATCCCCATTGGTGAAAAGTTCAAAATCATTTTGATCGATGGCAAGCTTTACCAAAGTTGATTCTTTGAATGGATAGCCAATGATAGTAGAAATTTCACCGCGAATTTTGCGACCCGGCATATGCGTGACCAAAAAGAAAATCGGATCGCGTTTTACTTTTTTCTTAGCATCGCTACTCTTGGGTGAAGAGACTGCGTAACACACTTTGGTATCCGAAGCCTTGTAGCTGTATGCCGCCCAATCATCATAGGTGCCGAGTAACTCGGGGTCCGCAGCAAGAGCTGGCGTAGCCGCAAAACTTAGCAGAGCAAAACAAAATAGGTGAGAGAATTTCAGAATCATGTTGCGATCATAAGCCTAACAAGGATGGGTTGCCACGCCATTTCCACGATAATTTCGGCTCAATTACGGCAAGACGCTAATCTGC